>JAWUVN010000012.1:0-57572 GCA_034112345.1 Bermanella sp.
ACCGGCAATACACAAAGCGCCAGACTGATCAGCAATCACCAAGGTATCGCTATTCAGCTTAATCTCTTGGCCACCCAATAAAGTTAACTCTTCATTGTCTGCTGCCATACGCACTTCAATTGCGCCATTTAATTTGGCCAAATCAAATGCATGCATTGGCTGACCTTGCTCCAACAGAACAAAGTTTGTTACATCGACTATTGGGTCAATTGAGCGAACACCTGAACGACGAAGTTTCTCAACCATCCATAAAGGTGTTTTAGCTTTAACGTCAACACCCTTCAAAACTCGACCCACATATTTAGGGCAAGCATCAGCTGCTTTTAAATTGACAGAAAAAGTATCTTCGATAGTAGCTGCAACAACTGAAATAACAGGCGATGTAACATCTACTTTATTTAGCGTACCCACTTCGCGTGCTAAACCTTTAACACTCAAGCAATCGGCACGGTTTGGGGTTAGATCTACTTCTATGATTGAATCATCTAGATTTAGATACTCACGTATGTCTGCGCCCAAAGGTGCATCCGCTGCCAACTCCATTAATCCGTCAGATGTTTCAGCCATGCCCATTTCAGATTCGGCACATAACATTCCAAAACTTTCGACACCGCGCAGCTTGGCTTTTTTAATTTTGAAGCCCTTACCGTCTGGAGCCGGTAATACAGCACCAATTTTAGCAAAAGGTATTTTCAAGCCTTCACGCACATTCGCCGCACCACAAACAATTTGAAACGCCTCAAATCCATCACTCACCTGACACAAGCTTAACTTATCGGCATCGGGATGCTGCTCACAAGAAACAACCTGCCCCACTACAATCCCTGTAAATTCTGCTGCCACCGGATCAACCGCATCGACCTCAAGACCCGCCATAGTTACTTGGGCTTCTAATTCTTCTGTTGTTAAGTTTGGGTTAACCCATTCTCTTAACCAGCTTTCACTGAATTTCATGTTTAATTCCTAAATACTTTTCTAGAGGTCGAACCCTAGGCATACTTTGTACGAGCTTGCTTGCAAGCGATAAACAACCAATTACAAACTCAATTCGCGTGCAATACCCAATACATCTTCTTCGAAGACAGGGCACACTGGCACGCTCCTACATTTTTTAATCAAACAACCACATTGGGCTATACAATAGATTAATTAAACTGCGCCAAAAACTTTAAGTCGTTCTCGAAAAACAATCGTAAATCGTTCACGCCATAGCGCAACATTGCCAAGCGCTCAACACCCAAGCCGAATGCAAAACCCATGTACTCTTCAGGATCGACTCCGCTAGACTTCAGAACATTAGGGTGCACCATGCCGCAACCACCAACCTCTAGCCAACCTGTTTTGCTAGATGCCCACTCAATATCAAATTCAGCAGACGGCTCAGTAAATGGAAAGTACGATGGACGAAAACGTACATTTAAATTTTCATCTTCAAAAAATGTGCGCAGGAACTGCTCTACCGTACCTTTTAAATTTGCAAAGCTCACATCTTTATCAACCAACAAACCCTCTACCTGGTGAAACATAGGGGTATGAGTTACATCACTATCGCAACGATATACGCGACCAGGACAGATAATGCGTATTGGTGGATCCTGCTTTTCCATTGTGCGAATTTGCACCGGAGAGGTATGCGTACGCAGCAATGTTTCAGCATTAAAGTAAAAAGTATCATGCATGGCGCGAGCAGGATGGTGTGCAGGAATATTCAATGCATCAAAATTATGGAAGTTATCTTCAACTTCTGGCCCTTGCTCTACAGAGTAACCCGCATTCTTGAAAAAACCTTCAATGCGCTGAAGCGTTCGAGTTACTGGGTGAAGACCACCAGTCTTATGACCACGACCAGGCAGGGTAACATCGATACTTTCTGATTTTAGTTTCTCAGCCAAAGCTGCATTTTCTAGCGCGGCTTTTTTCTCTCGAATAACCACTTCAACTTGTTGCTTGGCTTCGTTGATTTTTGCACCCGCTTGCGGGCGCTCTTCTGCACTTAACTTTCCTAAATTTTTAAGTTGTGCGGTTAACACACCTTTTTTACCCAAGTAGTCAACACGCACCTGATCAAGCGCTTTTACATCGCTGGCTTGATCAACCTTTTCAAGTGCTTCTGATACTAGGTTTTGTAGGTTTTCCAATTTCCTGCTCCAAAATTGACCGCTTTAATTTTCTATAACAGTGCGGCTGTTTTTTACTGCTATATCGATAATTCGTGTGCGCCGTTATGGCAAGAGCGCTGTGTTTTTCGCTCTAAATATGCAAGTTATGCATACGCTATGGTGTATTTTGATAACCATAGATATAAAAATAGGGAAAGCGCTTAAAAGCCCTTTCCCTATTCATTACAAGATAAAGATTATCTTGCTAACTTAATTAATTAAAACTAAGTCGATCTGTCAGCTTTTACTTACAGTACTGATTTTGCTTTTTCAACAAGAGCAGCGAAAGCGCCTTTCTCGTTTACAGCTAGGTCAGCTAATACTTTACGATCGATTTCGATAGAAGCATTTTTCAAACCGTTAATGAAACGGCTATAAGACAAACCATTGATGCGCGCACCAGCGTTTATACGAGCAATCCATAGAGCACGGAATTGACGTTTACGCTGACGACGGTCACGGTAAGCATATTGACCAGCTTTAATAACCGCTTGCTTAGCTACGCGGAATACACGTGAACGTGCACCGTAATAACCTTTAGCTTGCTTTAATACTTTTTTATGACGCTTGCGTGCTACGACGCCACGTTTAACTCGAGCCATTTTAAACCCCTCTTAACCAATTAATTATTAAACGCCAGGAAGCATACGTTTGATCAACGGAACATCAGATGCATGTACTTGCAACTGAGAACGTAGATGACGCTTACGCTTGGTGCTCTTTTTGGTCAAGATGTGCGCACGGTGCGCTTGACGGTGTTTAAAGCCGTTTGCAGTCTTTTTGAAGCGCTTTGCAGCACCACTATGACTTTTAATTTTGTTAGACATGCTAATAAAATCTCACTCGCATTGGTTTATTTACAGTAGAAGGTGGTTAAACGCTAAAGCCCGAGCTAGCTCGGGCTTAGATCGATAACACTTGATACTGACCTAACTACTTCTTTTTAATGGGTGCTAACACCATGGTTAGCTGACGACCTTCCATCTTAGGACGTAATTCAACGTTTGCAATTTCTTCGAGATCTTTTTCGACGCGTTGCAGCAGTTTCATCCCAAGCTCTTGGTGAGCCATCTCACGACCGCGAAAACGTAACGTTATCTTAGTCTTGTCCCCATGTTCAAGAAACTTAATCAGGTTGCGAAGTTTGACCTGATAGTCTCCATCTTCAGTACCAGGTCGGAATTTTATTTCCTTAACCTGTGTTTGAACTTGCTTTTTCTTAGCTGCCGCTTTTTGCTTTTTATCTTCATAAAGCTTTTGGCCGTAATCCATGATCTTACATACGATCGGATCACCATCAGCTATTTGAACTAAATCTAGTTGTGCTTCTTTGGCCTTTGCAAGAGCATCAGTCATAGACACTACGCCCAACTGCTCTGCATCAGCACTAATTAGTCGGCATTCTCGAGCCTTAATGTTCTCGTTGATGGATGGTTTTTCCGGACGAGCTCGGCTATTTCGGTTATCGCGTCTAATTGTTTTGTCTCCGTTAATTAATATATGCGGTCAATACTACTGACCGCGGCTTGAAACATCATCTTGTAACAGCGTGATAAATGCTTCAATACTCATTGTTCCAAGGTCTTCACCTGAACGAGTTCGCACCGCAACCATTTCGGCTTCTACTTCTTTGTCCCCTGCTACCAATAAATAAGGGACCTTCTGTAAAGTGTGCTCACGGATTTTAAAGCCGATCTTCTCGTTTCTCAAGTCCGAATTGACTCGAATACCCTCTTTTAACAAAGTTTCTTCGACTTTCTTGATATATTCGGCCTGATTATCAGTAATATTCAATAATACGGCCTGAGTAGGAGCCAGCCAAGCTGGCATCGCACCAGCGTAATGCTCAATCAAAATACCGATAAAACGCTCTAATGAACCTAAAATTGCACGGTGAATCATAACCGGAATCTGACGATCACCATGCTCATCTACGTACTGAGCACCTAATCGACCAGGCATTGAGAAGTCTAGCTGGATTGTCCCACACTGCCATGCACGATCCAAGCAATCGAATAATGTAAATTCAATTTTAGGCCCATAAAACGCGCCCTCACCTTCTTGAATATCATATTCTAAGTCATTAGCTTTCAAAGCGCCTGCAAGTGCTGCTTCAGATTTATCCCAAACCTCATCAGAACCGATACGTTGCTCTGGGCGAGTAGAAAGCTTAACTACCAAGCTATCAGCAAAACCAAAGTCTTTATAAACATCAAACACCATCTTTATGCAGCTGGTCACTTCATCCATAACCTGCTCTTCTGTACAGAAAACGTGAGCATCATCCTGGGTAAAAGAACGCACACGCATCAAACCATGTAAAGACCCTGATGGCTCATTACGATGAACAATACCAAACTCAGCCATGCGGTAAGGCAAATCACGATAGCTTTTAAGCCCTTGATTAAAGATTTGCAGGTGACCTGGGCAGTTCATTGGCTTAACTGCATAAGTACGTTTTTCAGATTCTGTGGCAAAAATATTATCTTGGTATTTATCCCAATGACCTGATTTTTCCCACATAGATACGTCCATTACCATAGGCGCACGGACTTCTTCGTATTTGTACTCTACTAATTTCTGACGCATGTAGTTTTCTAACAGCGTATAAGTTGTCCAACCTTTAGCATGCCAAAACACCATACCTGGCGCTTCTTCTTGCCAATGGAAAAGATCCAATACTTTACCTAACTTACGGTGATCACGCTTCTCTGCTTCTTCTAGGCGGGTTAAATAGCCTTTTAATTCATCTTTAGACGCCCAAGCCGTCCCGTACACACGCTGAAGCATTTTATTGTCTGAATTTCCGCGCCAATAAGCACCCGCTACCTTCATTAATTTGAAGTTTGCACAAAACTTCATACTAGGTACGTGGGGACCACGGCACATATCAACGTACTCTTCATGATGATAAAGCGCAGGAGTGCTGTCCTTAGGAATATTTTCATCAAGAATTTGAATTTTATAACCTTCACCGCGCTCAACAAACACATCGCGAGCCTCTTGCCAGCTGCCCACTCTTTTTTCTACACGGTAGTTTTTCTTGGCTAGCTGCGCCATGCGCTTTTCTAGTTGTTTGATCTCGGCATCATTGAGTGGAAAGTCAGCATCAATATCGTAATAAAAGCCGTTATCAATGGTTGGACCGATGGCCAACTTAACATCTGGCCATAACTGCTTGATTGCGTGACCCATAAGGTGAGCGCAAGAATGACGAAGTATTTCTAACCCCTCGGCATCTTTAGCGGTAATAATTTTTAAGCTACTGTCAGCTTCAATTAACTCACAAGCATCCACAAGGTCGCCATTTACGACACCTGCGATGGTGTTTTTAGCTAATCCAGAACTGATATCAGCAGCAACGGCTAATACAGTTAACGCGGAGTCATACTCGCGTTTTGAGCCATCAGGGAGAGTAATAACAGGCATGTTATTTCCTTTTTCAGTGGTGGGACCTACAAAGCCACACATGGTTAAGTGCTTGACCTAACTTCGCCTAAAAACAAAGCCATTGGCGAGATGCTCACTTCCCTTGCTTATGCAGACGCGAATGTACTTACCAAGTACAGCCACCTACATCGCCCAGGGAACACATCCAAGCGTAAAAAATGATTAAGATTCAACTTATATCAAATAGACAAAAGGCATTGAATGAAACACTCAATGCCTTTTGCTTTCTAAATTTTGGTAGTCACGACCAGATTCGAACTGGTGACCCCCACCATGTCAAGGTGGTGCTCTAACCAACTGAGCTACGCGACTAAAGAGCGCAGAATTTTACTGAGTTTTCAGTGGTTTGCAAGTGGCTCAACACTTAAACGATAAATATGTTCTTAGTACGAAGCAAACCCGATACCTCTACAACCCCATAAGTAGACCTAAACTAGATCTGCCCTCTTAAGCTCTGTCATTACCACATCTAGAACCTGCTCAATGCTCATGTTCGTACTTTCAACAACCAGTGAATCAACAGCTGGCTTCAAAGGGGCTATTTCTCGGTTCATATCCCGGTCATCACGCTCTTGGATATCACGTAAAATCACCGCGATATCAGAATCAACGCCTTTTTCTTGAAGCTGTAAAAATCGACGCTTAGCGCGCTCTTCTGCCGATGCTGTTAAATATATTTTTACAGGCGCACTAGGAAATACCACTGTTCCCATATCACGACCATCAGCCACAAGCCCCGGCGCTTGCGTAAAATCCCTTTGACGCTCTAGAAGTGCCTGCCTAACGGCCGAAAGAGAGGCAACCTTGCTCGCCATAACTCCAATCTCTTCAGTTCGAATATCCTTACTGACATCCTCACCTTCAAGAATAGTATTAACCAAACCTTCATCCTGCGGGATAAATTGCACATCTAAATGCTTAGCCACTACCGCAACAGAATCCTCATTATCTAACTCAACACCGTGCTTGGTAGCCGCCAAAGCGGTTAAACGGTAAAGCGCACCACTGTCTAGCAGGTGCCAACCAAGCTGTTTGGCTACTAACTGACATATGGTTCCCTTACCTGCTCCACCGGGGCCGTCAATCGCTAATACTGGAGCTTGCGTCATGTTCAATCCTTTTTGGTAAGCAGCTATGCTTTGCTCACGCTTTTAATATTTTAAAAATTTTGAGGTATACACATTAATGGCTCAATAGAGCCTCTGGCTGACTCCTGTTCAGCGAACCAGAGAGTTTTTCATTTTCTTAATCGGCATTTATTTAATTTTTATCTAAAGGTGCATTACGCCATAGGCTAATAACACCCTACAAAAAACCACACACCTAAAAACCTGCCAAGCTTAGGCTTGCTCTACGTTTATGCCACAGCTTTGAGCCAGCTCAACAAAACCGGGGAAACTAGTGGCCACATTAGCACAATCCAAAACCTTAATAGGTGCTGATCCGCGTAACGATGCAACTGTAAACGACATGGCAATTCGATGATCGTGATGAGTGACTATCTCACCACCACCAAAACTTCCACTTTCACCAAAGCCTCGAATAATCGCGCCGTCTTCTGTGCCTTTTGCATCAACCCCTAGAATCACCAAGCCATCGACCATCGCTTGAATACGATCGCTTTCTTTTACTCTAAGCTCTTCAGCTCCAGTCAAAGTAGTTGTACCTTCTGCACAAGCAGCTGCAATAAAAATAGCAGGGAATTCATCGATTGCTAAGGGCACCTGATCCTCAGGGATATCAATACCTTTAAGCTGTGCACTTTGGATACGAATATCAGCAACAGGTTCACCACCCACTTCACGATCATTCAACACTTCAATGTTTGCACCCATTGCTCGCAATATATTAATCACTCCAATTCGCGTTGGATTAATACCCACATGCTGAAGAGTTATATCTGAATTTTTAGCAATCGATGCTGCCACCATAAAAAATGCAGCGGACGAAATATCTGCTGGAACATCTATATTAGTTGCGGTTAATTCTCCACCCGATTCTACACTTACTGTATCGCCATTAACTTCAACTTTATAACCAAAGCCTTTCAACATACGCTCAGTGTGATCGCGAGTTGGTGCTGGCTCCGTAACTGTAGTTTTTCCATCGGCGTATAAACCCGCCAATAATAAACAGGACTTAACTTGGGCACTGGCCATTGGCAAGGTATAAACAATGCCTTTCAATGGCTTATCACCCTTAATCAGCATAGGGGGACGACCCTCAGCTGCCGTTTCAATTTCAGCTCCCATTTCTCGCAATGGATTAGCGACACGATTCATCGGGCGCTTTGACAACGATTCATCACCGGTCATTTCAACATCAAAAACCTGCCCGGCCATCAAGCCAGATAAAAGGCGCATTGATGTGCCTGAATTACCCACATACAGTGTATTTGGTGGCTGCTTTAAGCCGTGTAAACCAACACCGTGAATGGTAACGCGCCCGCGATGAGGACCCTCAATAACCACACCCATATCACGAAACGACTGTAAGGTTGCAAGGCTGTCCTCACCTTCCAAAAAGCCAGTCACTTCAGTTGTGCCATTAGCTAGTGAACCCAACATAATGGATCGATGACTAATGGATTTATCTCCCGGCACACGAAAAGTGCCAGTGACTGCTGCACCCGGCTGGGCTATATAATTTATTACTTCGCTTTTCATAGGTTCCACATAGGCTCTGCGGGCCAGTATTTTAGAGAAATGATCTCGAGCCACTTTCGCTCGGGTGAACACCCCCATTAAAGAGGTGCTGTCTGATTCAAGTACCGCTTGTCGTAATGACGCAAGATCATGTGTAAACAAGTCTAGAGCATCAAGCACAGCGGATTTATTTGCGGTAAAAATATCGTGCCACATTTTAGGATTACTAGCTGCTATACGTGTAAAATCCCTAAAGCCACCGGCAGCATAGTTAAATATTTCTTTGTTTTCATGACTATGAGCCAATGTATCGACTAAAGAGTAAGCCAATAGGTGAGGTAAATGACTGGTCGCAGCCAACACCTCATCATGATGAGCAACAGACATCTCTTCTATTTCAGCACCGACTACCGTCCATAGCTTTCTAACACAATCTAGAGCACAACCACTTGTATTAGGCTGGGGCGTTAAAATAACCTTATGGTTTTGGAATAAGGTTTCATCTGCCGCTGCAATACCACTTCGTTCACTACCAGCTATGGGGTGCCCTAAAACAAAATTAGGTTGATCACAACCGAAAATCGCTCGGATATCCTCTGCAATCTGACCTTTAACACTGCCGACATCCGTCACAATAGTAGAAGCTAATAAAGAGCCTTTTATTTCTTTTAAAATTTCTGAATTTGCCAATATCGGCACAGAAAGAATCACTACATCAGCCCCTTCAACTGCATGAGCTGCTGAAGTAGCACAATCATCGATAATATTTAAACCTTTAGCTTGCTGCATCGAATCTAGATTACGGTCGTAACCAACAATGGTTTCAACAACCGCTTTTTGGCGTAACGCTTTTACCCATGAACCACCAATTAAACCTAAGCCAATAATGGCTATTTTTTTAATTGGAAAGTTTATCGTAGCAGGAACTGTCATTTAAATTTCACGATTAAGTTAAGACAAAAGGCTTTTAAGCTTTAATAAAAAAGTTTGGTTTTCTATTTGAGTACCGACACTCACACGTAAATGCTCTGGCATTTCATAATTAGCAACAGGCCTTACAATAACGCCTACCTCAAGCAACCCCTTATAAATGTCCATTGCACGCCCAGGCACTTCAAAGCATATAAAATTACCCACTGAAGGAATACAACTCAAATTCAATTGCTCAAACCCTGACTTCAACTGACGCATTCCCTCATCATTTAATTCTTTACTTAAACGAACATAAGACTCATCTTTAACACTGGCAACAGCTGCAGCCAATGCAAACGAATCCACATTAAACGGTGGGCGCACTCGATTCATTAAATCAGCAAGCTGAGGGCTAGACACACCATAGCCGACCCTTAAAGAAGCCAAACCATATGCCTTAGAAAAAGTACGCGTAATAACTAAGTTTGGATATTCAGTTAAGTAATCAATACCATTTGGATATTCAGCTTCATCCACGTATTCAAAATACGCTTCATCTAATAATACAATTACACTTGAAGGAACCAGCCTTAAAAAAGCTTCCAACTCAGCTTTTGTATTCCAAGTACCTGTCGGATTATTAGGGTTTGTGACAAATATTATTTTCGTTTTATCTGTCACCGCAGCCGCCATTGCTGGCAAATCATGCCCCCAATTTTTAGCCGGCACCTGGATGATGTTACCGCCTTCCATTTTGGTTACCAGGCCGTAAATCGCAAATGCATGCTGGGCAACTATTACATCATCTCCCTCAGCAACAAAACATTTTACAATGAATTCCAAGATATCACTTGAACCGTTGCCCAAGGTTATTTGATCTTGATTCACATTCAATTTATTACTTAATACTTTTTTTAACTCAAAACCGTTGCCGTCAGGATAGCGAGTTAAATCTTTAAACTCAGATTGAATGGCATTTAACGCTTTTTGACTTGGCCCCATTGGATTTTCATTACTGGCTAGCTTTACAATATCTTTAGGGTTCAGGCCAAACTCACGGGCAAGCTCATCAATAGGCTTACCTGGTTGGTAAGCTCGTAACTTTTGTACGCCTTTTACGACTAGCTTTGTAAAATCTATTGTCATTATTGCTACACTTTTTCCATTTCTCTAACAACTGAAATAACTTATAAAACTGCTTTTGGATAAGAACCCAATATTTTTAAATCTGAAACGGCTATGGCAACTTGATCCAACACGTCAGCCACACCTTGATTTTGTGAATGTCCTTCAAAATCAATAAAGAAATTGTAATTCCACGTACCCGTTTTAGATGGTCGAGTTTCTATACGAGTCAGACTCACGCCAGACTTATGAAACGGCTCTAAAACATGGTACAAAGCGCCGGGCTCATTCTTACTGCTCACCATGATCGAAGTTTTATCGTCACCGCTACACTCTGTAAGTTTTTTACCTATTATCAAAAATCGAGTTGTGTTGTCAGGCATATCTTCAATACTACTGGCTAGCTTTTTAACTGCATATAATTCAGCTGCCGCATCACCTGCAATAGCCGCCACCCCCTGCTCTTTAGCAGCCAATCGAGCAGCCTCTGCGTTAGAACTAACAGGAACCCGCTCTATATTTGGCCAATGAGTATCAAGCCACTGCCTGCACTGACCCAAAGACTGCGGATGACTATAGACTTTGCGAATATCAGTTTCAGCTGAATTACTTAAAAAGTGATGGTGTATGCGAAGTGCTACCTCACCACTGATCTGTAGATTGCTTTGAGCAAAGCTATCCAATGTATGAGTAACCACACCCTCTGTTGAGTTTTCGACGGGTACAACTCCGTAATTATAACTACCCGCCTCTACTTCACGAAACACGTCTGCAATAGAAACCTGACCAATACACTCCGCACTGTGCCCAAAATGCTTTGTAGCAGCAGCCTGAGTAAATGTACCTTCAGGCCCTAAATACGCGACCTTTAATGGCTCTTCTAACGCGAGACACACAGACATAATCTCGCGAAACAAGCGAGCCATATCTTCATCTGCGATAGGCCCTTCATTCCGATCCATGACCTTGCGTAAAACCTGAGCTTCACGCTCTGGGCGATAAAATTGAATTTTTTCACCACCAGCATACTTTTCTTTAACATGCGCCACATTCTGAGCACATTTAGCACGCTGATTTATTAACTGATGAATTTGCTGATCAATGGAGTCAATCTGATTCCTCAGCACACCTAATTCTTTTTCTTCACTCATAATTCTTTCAGTTCGCGTGCAACGAACTCCTACGGCTTAACTGCTACAGGAGCCTATTTGCAACTAATGTTAAATACAGGATGGATTTTTCCAGTCACGTCTAGATCATTATCCGTTACGCAATGCAAAACTCTGCATAAATTCAATTAAGGCATCTACGGCTTGCTCTGTCACAGCGTTATAAATACTAGCCCGCATACCACCCACACTGCGATGACCAGCAAGATTTAACAAACCCTGTTTTTCTGCCTCTTGCAAAAACGTTTTATCTAAAGCTGAATCCTTTAATGTAAAAGGTACATTCATCTTAGAACGGTTATTAATTGCCACTGGGTTTGCATAATAATCACTGGCATCAATATAACTGTAAAGCTTTTCAGCCTTACGCTTATTTATTTCTTCTATAGCTGCAACACCACCCTGCTGTTTCAACCAATCAAAAACCAATCCTGCTAAATACCATGAATACGTAGCAGGCGTGTTGTACATAGAGCCGTTATCTGCAGCAACCTGATAATTCATTGCGGTTGGAGTCCCAGCAAGCACATCCCCAAGCAAATCATCACGAACAATGACAATACATAAGCCAGCTGGCCCTATATTCTATTGCGCACCCGCATAAATAAGTGCGAACTTAGAAACATCTAATTCTTCACTTAAAATACTTGATGAAAAATCAGCTACTAAGGGCACATCACCCGTATCAGGGATGTAATCAAATTCAACACCACCAATTGTTTCATTAGGCGTGTAATGCACATAAGCAGCATCAGGGTTTAGCGTCATATCAGACTGAGCAGGAGCATAAGTAAAGTTTTTATCTTCAGAACTCGCAACTACATTCACATCACAATAACGAGACGCTTCTTTAATCGCCTTAACTGACCATTGACCGGTATTAATATAGTCAGCCGAAGCCTTACCTCTTAACAGGTTCATAGGAATCATTGCAAACTGAGCGGTTGCACCACCCTGCATAAACAACACTTTATAATTATCAGGAATGACCAATAAATCCCTTAGGTCTTGCTCGGCTTGCTTAGCAATTGAGACGTACTCAGGGCTACGATGAGACATCTCCATTACAGAAAGCCCCTTACCTTGCCAGTCAAGCATCTCACTTGATGCCTTCTCTAAAACAGCTGTAGGCAGTGCAGCTGGACCCGCACAGAAATTAAATACTCGGCTCATAATTCATTTTTCGCATAGAAATACATATTTATATATTCGTTCTTATTCACGTTCTTTTTGGTAGCGTTTATAAGCCGCCACCAACAACGCCATCATTAATCCTAAGAAACTACCCGCAACCAAAGATAAAGCTAGTATAAGCATCTTCTTAGGCTTTATCGGTTTACGCGGCAAAGTTGCCAACTCATCAATTTTTGCCAGCTTCACCTTAGAGAAGTCAATTTTAAGTTCTTTCAGTTTTTTAATTTGAAAGCTGATTTCAGGCAAGGATTCAATAAAATGCGCTTCGCCATAAGGCAGATCTTTCGCTAACCGCTCACGACTATTTAAAGCAAAACCCTCAGCAGCCAAAGCTTTCTCACCGTACATATAGCGAGGGAAATCTTGAACATTGCCGATCACGCCACTTTTTTGATAAATAGAATCCTTTAATCCGATAGCCTTTGCTATTGATAACGCTTCTTCAATCTCTAATTTATTACGAGCTTTATCAGTAAAATATTTATCCTGAATCAGGCTAGCATCGAATTCAAGTTTCTTAATTGCTTGCGACAATTTATGCTCAAATGTTGATCTAACATCCAACAAGCGCCTATCCAAACTATAAGATACATATTGATTCAAAAAGTCAGCGGCCAACTCTGGATTACCCAGCTCGAATTTCAACGCTATAAACTTTTCATCGTCTTTTTTGTCATTCGACAACGAGATCTTAAATAGTCCATTGAACACATCGAAATTTTGCTCAAAGGTTAAGCCCTCTGCATATAACCCATTAGCCTTAATGACCGAAATAGATTCTTGATAAAAAGCTTTTCGATACTCGCGAGATAACAGTGCCTGCTTACTTTGCTCATAAGCTTGCTCAACATCCATTGAAAAAACATCTATCGATACCTTTCCTGAACCACCCTTATTTAAGAGCACCTCACCTTTAAGCTGAGGAGGATTTAACTCTACCAGCTCTTTTTCGGAGGCTGCTTTCACAACAGACGTCACCTGATAAACAGGCTTAGCAATATTGACATACAAAAGAGCTGATACGAAACACGCAAGCAATGGCACTAAAAACCAGCGCTTTTGCAATTGTAAGTCAGACAATAAATCAAACAGGTTAATTTCATCGTCAGCAAAGTGGGCATCATGCCCAGCTTGCTGCATTGGGTTCAAATCCGTTTTTTGAGTCACTTAAATAATCCCTTTATTCATCGACTGAAGTGTCACTAGCTGCATCACTGCCTTCAGCTAGATCCAGATCAGATGCAAACTCATCCACTTCAGCATCCAAAATCGGTGCTACACCCACTAGGCGCTCACCTTCTTGAACCTTGATCAAGGTTACACCTTGAGTATTACGGCCCAAGATTGAAACTTCACTGACGCGAGTTCTAACCAAGGTTCCCTGATCACTAATTAGCATGATCTCATTATTTTCTTGAACCTGAACAGCACCAATCAAAGCACCGTTACGCTCACTGATGACCATACCAATTACGCCTTGAGTACCACGGCCTTTAGTTGGGAATTCAGTCACAGCTGTTCGCTTACCAAAACCATTTTCACTGGCTGTTAATACTGAACCACCTTCTTCTGGAATAATAAGAGAAACCACTTTCTGATCATCTTGCATCTTAATGCCGCGAACACCGCGAGCCGTACGACCCATTGCACGCACATGCTCTTCAGCAAATCGCACAGCCTTACCGGCGTTGCTCATTAGCATAATGTCTTTAGTGCCATCGGTAATTGCTGCGCCCATCAAGGTATCATCATCATCTAACTCAAGTGCAATCAAGCCACTTGAACGTTGACGTGAGAAAGCCGTTAAATCTGTTTTCTTAACCGTACCCTTTTCTGTCACCATGAAGATGTAATGACCTTCGGTATATTCACGGATAGGAAGGATCGTTGTGATACGCTCTTCAGCTTCTAGCGGAAGTAAATTAATAATCGGACGACCACGGCTTTGACGTGATGCAACTGGAATATCAAACACTTTCAACCAGTAAACCTTACCTCGGTTACTGAAGCATAAAATCGTGTCATGACTGCTTGCCACTAATAAGTGCTCGATGAAATCCTCATCTTTAATAGCAGAAGCAGACTTACCACGACCACCACGGCGCTGAGCTTGGTATTCTTTAACAGGTTGAATCTTAGCGTAACCACCATGAGACAAGGTGACACACATGTCTTCTTCTGCAATTAAATCTTCAAGTGTTAGGTTACGTCTATGCTCGACAATTTCAGTACGACGCTCATCACCAAACTCGGCTTTAACCGCTTCTAGTTCTTCGCGGATCACGTTCATCAGCATTTCAGGGCTAGCTAAGATCTCTAGGTAACCTGCAATTTCTTCAACCTTAACTCGGTATTCATCAAACAGTTTCTCATGCTCTAAACCGGTTAGTTTTTGCAAGCGCATATCAAGAATGGCCTGAGCCTGAACTGGCGACAAATGATACTGACCATCACGAAGACCATACTGCTCATCAAGTGTATCTGGACGGCAAGCGTCTTCACCAGCACGCTCTAGCAAGTCAGCGACTTCACCCGGCATCCAAGGCGTGTTAATTAATTTTTCTTTAGCCTCAGCACCTGTTGGTGATGCTTTGATTGCAGCTATTATTGGATCGATATTGGCCAGGGCAACCGCTAAGCCTTCCAACACATGCCCGCGCTCACGTGCCTTGCGCAAATCAAAGATCGTACGACGAGTCACAACTTCACGACGGTGACGCACGAATGCTTTAAGCATGTCTTTTAAGTTAAGAATTTTTGGCTGACCATCAACCAGGGCAACCGTATTGATACCAAATACAGTTTGCAGCTGAGTTTGAGCAAACAGGTTATTTAGCAACACCTCTGGTACTTCACCACGACGCAACTCAACAACGATACGCATGCCATCTTTATCAGATTCGTCACGTAACTCGGTAATGCCTTCAATTTTTTTGTCTTTTACTAGCTCAGCAATTTTTTCAATTAAGCGAGCCTTGTTCACCTGGTACGGAATCTCAGTAAAGATAATAGATTGCTTACCGTTTTTATCGTCCAATTCAAAATGATGACGTGCACGAATTTGAACACGGCCACGACCAGTTCGATAAGCTTCAACAATGCCATCACGACCATTAATCAAAGCAGCGGTTGGAAAATCTGGGCCACTAATGTGCTCCATCAGTCCGTCGATATCGATATCAGGGTTTTCAATTAACGCTAAACACCCATTTAACACTTCTGTTAAGTTATGCGGTGCAATATTAGTCGCCATACCTACAGCTATACCACTTGAGCCATTTACAAGCAGCGCAGGGATTTTTGTAGGCAATACCTCAGGAATTTGTTCAGTGCCGTCATAGTTAGGCACAAAATCAACGGTCTCTTTTTCTATATCCGAAAGCATTTCATGCGCAATTTTGTTCATTCGAACTTCGGTGTAACGCATTGCAGCAGCGCTATCACCATCAACAGAACCAAAGTTACCCTGACCATCTACCAGCATATAGCGCATAGCAAATGGTTGAGCCATACGAACAATCGTATCGTAAACAGCACTATCACCATGCGGGTGATATTTACCAATTACATCACCAACCACACGGGCAGATTTTTTGTAGGCTTTATTCCAATCGTTACCAAGTACATTCATTGCGTGTAAAACACGACGATGCACAGGTTTAAGACCGTCACGTACGTCAGGAAGAGCACGACCCACAATTACGCTCATAGCGTAATCCATGTAGGACTGTTTTAGCTGATCTTCAATATTGACCGGTAGGATTTCTTTGCTCAAGTCACCCATGAAGGTATCCCTTATGTTCGCCCTAATTCTAGGCGTTATTGTTATCTTCTAAGAGCCGTATAAAGTCTCATCAATCCAGTTTATTACTGCGAATGATAAGGCTCCTAGATGGACCCAAATAAAGCCAAGAACTTTACCACAAATCAATGCATTAGCTCCAATCAAAAGGGCCAAAAACACAGTAATTACGTTATACTGCTTCGCCTTTGATAAAATGCGATCAATTTTTAAGCAAAAAAAACTTAATTGGACCCAAATATGGCTGCAACCACCACATACATCATCAACCCAGAATGGCTACTTACCGTTGAAGATGAGCAAATATTAAGCGATCAAAGTGTGGTAATTGAAAATGATAAAATCATTAATATTCAGAACTCTGATTTAGCTAAAACAACCTATCCAAATGCCGAGCACATCGACCTCCCAAAACAAGTTTTAATGCCAGGGCTCATCAACTGCCACGGCCATACCGCTATGAACTTATTTAAAGGCATGGCTGACGATTTACCACTAATGACTTGGCTGGAAGAACATATATGGCCAGCTGAAGGCCAGTGGGTAAGCCCTGAATTTGTCGCCGACGGCACTAAACTTGGCATTGCCGAGATGCTAAAAAGCGGCACCACTTGTTATAGCGATATGTATTTTTACCCTGAAGTATCTGCTGATATGGCCGCCACACTGGGCATGCGCGCAATTTGCTACGGCCCCGTCATCGACTTCCCGACACCCTATGGCAGTGGACCAGAGGACTATATTGAAAAAGTCATCTCCGCGCACAATCACTTTAAGCACCACCCTTTAGTCGATATTGGATTTGGCCCTCACGCTCCTTATACTGTAAGTGACAAACCATTACAGGATATTCGCACACTTGCCAATCAGCTGAATATCCCTATACAAATTCATCTACACGAAACTGAATTTGAAGTGGCTGATGCCCTTGACAAAACAGGCATGCGCCCTACTGAACGCCTAGCAAAGTTAGATTTTTTAGGCCCGGATGTACAAGCTGTCCATGTAACCCAAGTAACCCAAACAGATATTGAATTTTACAAAGAGAATAATACCCATATTATCCATTGCCCAGAGTCTAACCTAAAACTAGCCAGCGGCTTTTGCCCAGTAAACGAACTACAAAAAGCGGGTATTAATGTAGCCCTAGGCACGGATGGCAGCGCCAGTAATAATGATCTAGATATGATTGGTGAGATGCGAACAGCCGCGTTAATTGCAAAAGCCGTTGCCAAAGATGCTTCCGCCCTACCTGCGATAGAAGCCATTAAAATGGCCACAATTAACGGAGCAAAAGCGCTAGGCAAAGCAAACGAAATAGGTTCGATTAAAATTGGTAAGCAAGCCGATTTAATTTCTATTGATTTAAATGACATTGCCAGCGCCCCAGTTTACGACCCCATATCTCAAATCGTCTATACAGCAACACGAAATCAAGTAGACCATGTATGGGTTGCGGGTAAGCTGCAAGTTAAAGACAAACAGCTTTGCCATATGAATGAAGATCAACTTGTTGAGCTAGCTCAGCAATGGGCACACAAGATTCAGGCAAAATAAAGCGATCACGTTAATTGCAAAAGAATTTTTAAAATTTAGAGTAAACATCATGACCAATGTCGATCACGCCGAAATAGCCAAGTTTGAATCCATCGCCTCACGCTGGTGGTATAAAGAAAGTGAATTTAAACCGTTACACGACATTAACCCTCTTCGTACTAATTTCATTGACGAACATGTGCAACTGGCCGGTAAAACAGTTTTAGATGTAGGCTGTGGTGGCGGTATATTAAGTGAAGCAATGGCTCAAAGAGGTGCAAATGTTTCCGCCATTGATATGGGTCAGGCCAATATCACCACAGCAAAGTTACACGCCCTAGAAAGCGGTTTAAATATCAACTACCAAGTAATCCCTGTTGAGGAACTTGCCGCGCAACAACCAGCCAGTTTTGATGTGATTACCTGCTTAGAAATGCTGGAGCACGTACCAGATCCAGTATCCATTGTTAATGCCTGCTTTAAGCTGTGCAAACCGGGTGGCCAGATTATTTTTTCTACCCTAAACCGCAACCCAAAAAGTTTTTTGCTGGGCATTGTGGGCGCTGAGTACGTACTGAATATGGTACCCAAAGGCACACACGAATATAAAAAATTCATTCGCCCTAGCGAACTCGCATCCTGGGCCAGAAACTCAGGCCTAACCATTGGAACCATGGCTGGCATGACCTACAACCCCATCACAAAAATTTACAAACTGGGACGTGATACAGACGTTAATTATTTAATGCAGACTATTAAACCATCGTAAAAATCAAGTAATTATAATGACGACAATACCTACATTTAAAGCCGTACTCTTCGATTTAGACGGCACCTTAATTGATACAGCCCCTGACTTTATGGTTTGTCTAAACGAACTCAGGGCTGAATATCAATTACCACCACTGAAAGATATTGAAATTCGTAAGGTGGTTAGCGATGGCGCCAGAGCTATGGTGGCATTGGCTTTTAATATTAAAGAAGGTGATAAAGGCTTTGAACAAAAGAAACAACGCTTTTTAGACATTTACACTCAGAACATCTGCCGTGAAAGTCGATTATTTGAATCATTAGATCAGCTTTTGAATTGGTGCAATGATCATGATATTCCTTGGGGCATTGTAACCAATAAGCCACGCCGTTTTTCTGAATTACTGCTTAGTCAATTAAAATTAGACAAATCAAACCTAGATTACTCAATGTCTTCACTTGTCTGTGCTGACGACGTACAAAACCCAAAGCCCAACGCTGAGCCAATGCTTAAAGCCTGTCAGGATCTTAATATTACACCCGAAAATTGCCTGTACGTCGGTGATCACAAACGGGATATAGACGCAGGAAAAAATGCCAATATGAAAACAATAGCAGCGGGCTATGGCTACGTTCATAGCGACCAAGAAGCACTCAGCTGGAAAGCAGACTGGACAGTAAACACAAGCCAGGAATTAACGTCTTTATTAATGACACTGTTAAAACCCCAGCCATTTACGGCTTAATTAAGTAAAGACTGATCGCCGCATGCGGCAAACCCTGACCGATAACGGCAGGCATTCATTTAATTTTTTGCACGACATATGGAACACGCTATGACAGACCTCGCCAAAACCCTTCAAGATCGCGTCATTTTAGTGACAGGCGCCAGTTATGGTATTGGTAAAGCCGCGGCCTATGGGTTCGCCGAAGCAGGCGCCACTGTAATACTACTGGCCCGTACTGAAGACATGCTTAATGAAATTTATGACGACTTTATGAAAAAGGGCCTGCCACAGCCTGCTATTGTTGCGTTTGATTTAGAAACGGCACCTGAAGAAGCGTACTTCCAATTACGAGACATGATTGGAAACGAATTTGAGCGTTTAGATGGATTATTACTAAACGCTGCAATGTTAGGGGCGCGCACTCCAATTGCCAACTACAACTGGCAAACATGGAACAAAATGATGAACATCAACGTTAATAGCCAGTTTCTTATGGCCCGCACACTACTACCCGTTATGGAAGCATCACCAAATGATGCATCCATGCTGTTTACTAGCTCTAGCGTAGGCCGTGAAAGCAAGGCCTTCTGGGGGGCTTACGCGGTAAGTAAGTTTGCAATAGAAGGCTTAATGCAAACCATGGCTCTTGAATTAGAAAACGTCAGTAATGTTCGTTGTAATTCAATCAATCCAGGCGCCACACGAACGGGGATGCGAGCCGAAGCTTACCCTGCTGAAAACCCAAGCAGCATTAAACCAGCAGAAGAACTGGTTTCCGACTATGTATTCTTAATGGGGACAGAAAGCCGTCACATTAATGGTGAAGCTCTAGATATTCCACTTACTCGCTAATTACCGGCTCAAATAGCGCTCACTTATACTCAAAAGTGGGCGCAATGACCCAAAAGCGCCAAAAAACCGTGCGCCTTCCCAGTTTATTAACTCAAAACTCTGTCACTTACGGAAAGATTAAACTGCCTTAAACTGTCAATTAAAAAACAGATATTCACACCAAGTTACTCAGCCTAGCTAACCTATTGATTTATATAAGTATAAATTCTTCATTGAAAACTGGCACATATCTCGCTTACAACACACTATCGAAATAGTTTTATTGAGGTCCCTCATATGGCGACTCAGGTTTCAAATTTTTCAGTAGCACAGAATGAAAAGCTAACACCGTACTCAGAACTTGCTGCCAAGCCACAAATAAAAAGTGAGATATTGGTTCGCCTAGCGACGCTTTTACAAACGACGCTTGATTACCAACAACTGCTAACCATATTTAAGCGTGAAATTGCAGTAGCCGTTCTTATTGATGGCCTGCACTTTGAAAACGCTGAAAATAATATTGATTTCAGTATTGGCAACACAGGCCCTCATTCCTCCAATTATCAGTTAAAAGCTCAAAATGAAAAGCTTGGAAGTATTACCTTTTATCGAAACACCCGGTTTAGAGAGCATGAACTGGCTAATATTGAAGCTCTATTAGGCACTGTTGTTTACCCATTGCGTAATGCTATGCGCTACCGAGAAGCCCTAGACCAAGCATTTAAAGACCCTTTAACTGGAGCCGGTAACCGCATTGCATTAGACGACAGCCTAACTCGCGAAATGGAACTAGCCAAACGACACGGTTATGACTTAAGCCTACTAATGCTGGACCTAGACCACTTTAAAGCCATAAACGACACTTTTGGCCACCTAGTGGGCGACGAAGTGTTAAAAGCCGTTGTGCACACAATTCAACAATGCATCCGACAGACAGATGTATGTTTTAGATATGGTGGCGAAGAATTTATTGTTCTACTAAACAATGCCAATATCGGTAATGCACGTCTGATTGCCGAACGCATTCGGATGGGGATTTCAGACCTTTGTATCGAAACTGACAAGGGTACACTACAAGCAACCGTAAGCTCCGGCCTTGCTTTACTCCATAGTGATGACAATCATAATGCATTACTAAAAAGAGCAGATGACGCACTATACAAAGCCAAAGATACGGGTCGTAATAAAGTGGTGGTTGGTGAAAAACAAGAAATAGCCGAACTTTGCGATTAATCGTTAATTTGTTTTAAAAGTAAAAAAGGCATAAAAGCACCTTCATATGACGGTTTTTATGCCTTCTCCTCTATCACACTATCCTTAACCTACTTACACTTACCTAGCCTCTAGCAACACAACTAATGTATACACTCAGTCTACTCATAAATTTTAATGGCTCTGATTTACTTTCCTGTTTAAAATAGATAAATGAAATTTGAAATCACACCAGTGGCATTTGTTGAATCTTGCTACAAAGAAAAATTTGCCACCCCCCGTCAAAGTGGGCTTGTGCCATTAGCTAAGGGGACCATCAAATTTGTTGCTCCATTCAACCACGCTGATGCAGTACTTGGTTTAGATAACTGCTCTCACATTTGGTTAGAATTCATTTTTCACAAATGCATTGAACAAGGCTGGAAAAATAAAGTTAGACCTCCGCGCTTAGGCGGAAATGAAAAAATGGGCGTATTTGCTACAAGAGCCACCCACAGACCTAATGGCCTTGGGTTATCAGTAGTTAAGCTGGATAGTGTTAACATCATCCAAGAAGCTGGGCACGATACCGTTACATTAAGTGTCAGTGGGCTAGATTTAATTGATGGAACCCCCATCATCGATGTTAAGCCTTACGTACCTTACAGCGATATCATTCAATCTGCTCAATACCCATTTGCTCAAACAGCACCTGACACTTTAGCCGTTACATTTACAGAGCAAGCCTTACTAGAACTTAAACAACAAAATGAAAATAAAGCCTTTATCGAACAAGTATTATCCCTAGATCCAAGGCCAGCTTTTCATCAAGTGGATTCAACCAGAGTATATGGGGCAAAGCTGAATACCAGCAATGTCACATGGAAATACTTTGTAAAAGATAACAAGATTGAAATTGAAGTGATTTCCATAGAGCCTTTATAAAACACTCAATTTAAACCCCTCCAATAAAATATAAAAAGAGCTCAATTCAGAATATTAACACCCTGACATTGAGTTCTTATATAAGACTGAAAAGTCGATGAAACAAGCAATTTACTTAAGCTATCACGCTGCTTTTTTATGAGGTTCTTTTTTCTTACTTTGCTTTTCAATTGCAGTTTTAACCAAGCTTGGCTTATCCGCAAGTGCATATTTATGTAAACCTGGTAAATGGATATTTTTTAAGTAATGCTCCCAGCCATAACAGTTCGCATTGGTATTGAATATTAACTGATCTTCTTTTGAAAACTGCTCTTGAAGACCTTGCAGCTTGCGGCTATCAAACTGGTATTTGGCTGCAGAATAAAAACCAAATATCACAGCTAGACTGGCTGTGGTGTTCACTTTAGCCATTAACTTGCTGGCACTATTTGAGCCCAACACCCTTCCTGATACTGTTTTAATCCAGGTAAACCCTTTTAATGCAGTCATATACAAACCAAATTTCCGGGTACTAACGGTTTTAAAGGAATCATTGGGTTTACCAGAAAATAGTTTTGGCAACGCGTGATATTGCTCTTTAGACGCCGTCGTTAAATAATTAATAAAATCCTTTAATACAATCGGATTTGTACTGCCACTGCAGCACTGATACAACCTAAACCCTTCACCATCATTTAATAGCTCTGCTGCACTTAATAGTGCCGCGTTAGCCACTAAATCGACAGGAATCACATCTAATACCCCTGTATCATCTCCAGGGAAAATATTGACGCGCCCCTTAGCGTAAGCATAAATTAAAGCATCAGCTACCTTCACCCCTTCAACCCAGCCTGCTACAGGAGAAGAAACCGTACTTTCGATGATAGAAGGTCTAAGTATGGTTAAATTTTGCTGCCCTAACCCTTGCAATAACAACTGCTCCCCCATCCATTTGGTAAATGTATAAGTGTCGTTCCAACCATAGTGACGTGATTCACTGATTCCTAGCTGAATAAGGGCTTCTTCATATTTAGCATTTTTACGACCACCTTCAACGCACTCAAATCGAGACGCTATCAAGTCTATTTTTTCTTGTATAGATGCTATAACTGATGCCACATCAAATGTGCCATCACCAATAGGGTTAATTAACCCCGATGCAGACCCCATTATTTCTTCTAATATCGAACCTTGGTTAAACCCATTTACATAACATGTTGAAACTTGAATAACCGGAGTGGCTTTATTGAACTGACCAGAATAATTAGCCAGTGCGATAATATTATTTAAACTTAACGTATTTATTTGAAGAGCCTGATCCATGGCTTCACGAAAATTAACGCTGGCCGCTGAATTAATCACAAGATCTAACTTATTGGCGATACTCTCAAATTCGGTGCTTTTTAGACCAAATAATGGCTCTGTAAGCTCACCCTCAATTACACTTACTTTACTTTGAATAAAGCTTCCAAATTGCTCGCCATATTGAAGCTTAAGCGTGTTAAACAAACTAGAACCAAATACGCCTGACAGGCAGCGCTCTTGAGCTGTATGAGTGTTACTGCCACGAGCTAATATATAAATTTGGTCTATATCAGGCACTTCTCGGAGTAATTTTTCGAGAATTGTTTTACCAAGAAAACCGGTTACGCCCGTTATGAAAATTTG
The DNA here is from genome assembly GCA_034112345.1 of Bermanella sp. Taxonomy (GTDB): domain Bacteria; phylum Pseudomonadota; class Gammaproteobacteria; order Pseudomonadales; family Oceanobacteraceae; genus Bermanella. Next base: position 24,085 of record JAWUVN010000012.1, read on the forward strand.
CTTGCCAGACAACTGGCCTACAACAGAAAGAAGAGTCGATGAATTCATGAAATTGCCTTTTTTATTTTTATACTGAGGTCAATATTTCTATCTATCCTTATTCTACTCTCTATTTTTGGCGCAATGCACCCTTACAGTCCTTTTGTTAGACAATACAGGTGTCTTTTTAACTTGAGAATTGGCCTAGAAGCAGCTTTATGCCTAATCTTACCTAAATATAGAAATATTAATCACGGATAAACCAACCGATGAATAGCTTAAAGGCTAGGTTATACCTTTGAACCCTTTAAATACCGGAGCCTCATTAGCTAGGCGACTGTTTTATATATCTTTACCAATAGCTCTATTGGCAGGCGCTATATACGCTGGTGCCCTAGCTTATCTCGAGACTAAAAGCTTAAACCAAACACAGCAAAGACAGGTTACAGAGAAGATAACGCAACTTGCAGAGCTTATGGCTATCCCCACCTGGAATTTAGACCAACAATTTATTAGTAGCTATCTAGAACAGAATAATGTCAGCCCTTATATTCAATGCATCGAGCTAGTATCCGATGCATCTTTAAAAGAATCTTTTCCTAAAAATTGTCAACACGCTCTTACCGATATTACGCTTCACAGCGAACCCATAATATACGAAGACACTTATATCGGTGTTATTGTCGTGTCTTACAAGATCGAGCTCGATAATGAACGCTTAAAGTTCATTTTATGGAGCCGAATTCCAATGGGAATCATTGCTCTTCTCGTCGTTTTCTTTGCTGTATTCTGGGTATTCAGACGCTGGGTTGTCATTCCATTACAGAAAATGTCTCAAGGTATTGAAACGTTTCAAATAGACGGTACTGTCATGCCTATTTTATGGGATACCAAGGATGAAATCGGCACGCTCAATAAAACAATCAATAAAGCACAGCAACAGCAGAAAACTCATGATCAAGTATTAACAAACGAAAAAGAAAAAGCAGAGTCATCGTTTAATAAATTACAAGCTATGCAATTTCAATTAGTAGAAAGTGAAAAGATGGCTTCTTTAGGTGGTCTTGTTGCAGGCATTTCTCACGAAATTAATACTCCACTCGGAGTAGCTAAAACCAGTGCCAGCCATGTTGAAGATGAATTGAAAAAAATGTCGAACAGCTTTTCAGCTGGAACACTAACGAAATCTAATATGGAGGGATTTATTGAACAATTTTCTGATGGATTGCATTTATTAACCGCTAATTTAAATCGCGCAAATGAGCTTATGACAAGTTTTAAACAAGTCAGTGCCGACCAAAGCCATAATGAGATGCGAACCATTAACTTAAAAGAATACATAGAAGAGACAATTTATACACTCAAACCTAACTTAAGACGCTACCAAGTTGCAGTATTACTCGATTGTGAAGACAACATAATACTCAATACATTTCCAGGAGCTTTCTCTCAAATTACCACCAACTTGATCATGAACAGTTTAAACCACGCGTATGCTCCTGAAGACCCTGGTTGCATCAACATAACCGTTACTCAATCAAATGATTTTATTTTAATTACTTACCATGATGATGGAAAAGGTATGGATAAAAGTATACTCAAAAAAATATTTGAGCCATTTTTCACTACCAAAAGAGGAAATGGCGGCACAGGATTAGGCATGCATATAATTTATAACCTGGTGACAATTAAACTGCAAGGCACCATAGATGCAACGTCTGTTGTAGGCCAAGGTTCAACCTTTAAGTTAAGACTGCCCGCCACATTAACACCTCCAGAAAGCGAAATATAATGGGTACCAAGTCTTAATACCCCTTAGAAACACTGCCTTCCGTTAAACAAACAATGTCTGATCTTGCTCCGACATAGATATCGCGCCAATTCAAATTCTCACTTTCAATCATAATATTAAGTTGATTATCAGCATATCGATCTTTCAGTAAACTGCTCAGTTGTGGTTCACTAATTTCGTCTGGGCACTTGAAATTATAGCTTTCAATAAAATCTGATAACAAAGAGGCTTTCACAGAATACTCTTTACTAAGAGAAAGCACAGAGTCATTGGTAAGAACAGGTCCGCTATATACATCAAATGATGTAACAAAGAGCACAAGCAGCACAACGGCGTTTAATTTGGGTAGCATTGTATAATCCTTGATTGATGTCATAATTCTAACGAATTGATATGACAATTATATTTCAATCAGAATCCAATATACCCTTCTCTAACTGACGCATTTCTCGTTTCACCCTTTTTAATTCACGATTAAGCTCTTCAGGATCATCATTATTTGCCAAATCTAAAAAGTGCTGTTCAATGAACTCTTTTTCAACCACTGTTCGTTTAAGGGCTTCTTCAGTATTTTGAAGGTCATCCCTCATAGATTGAACCTCAGCCGCTTTAAAGCTGGTCTTAAGCTCACCTTCTAATTTTTTTGCAAGTATCTTTTCGCTTTCATATTTTTCTTCTAGTTCAGCCATCCTTTTCAACAGTTTATTTTTCTCACGCTTAAGCCGCCCCTCGCTAATTTCTAAACTATTCATGGTTAAAATCTGGCTAGATAAACCGTCCATCTTGTCTTTAAGCGTATTCACTTTCATCTCGGATTTATTGAGCTGATCTTTATGAATCACGATTTCATTATCAGTACTTTCTAATAATACTTTAAGTTTCTCTATTTCTGATCGAGCAGAAATTAAATCAGGGTCTGGCTGATTTAAAACGTCATCTAACCCCGTTAATATAGTTCTATGCTCCGACATCAACCTCTCCATCTTACCCAGACTAGAATTGGCATCATCAAGGGTTTCTGTCACCTGCCCATTGAACTCGCTATCTAAATTTTTAAATGATTCTGCAACCTCCTCATGAGACTCATTTTTGCCATCAATCAAGCTTTGCATTTGGTCTAATTGGCCAACAAGAGCTTGATTAACCTCTCTTAGAGCATGAATCTCCTTAGTTTTATCTCGCCATACAACAACACTCACAAGTAATACAATCACTTGCACAGCAATTAACTCTAGGATGATGATTAACTCTGTACTCATAATGCCTCAATCTATTTTACAATTTGGTGGCTGGCGCCTAAAAATGAGGGTTAATGGCCCTATAGCGCCAACTCGTCCGCTAATTCAGCGAATAAACTACAAGCTGCTATCCAGCACCTATACTTATATTTAAGTCTAATATGGGTAAATTTGCCGATAATGAAGTTTTTAATCGTTGATGACAGCCTTGCCATGCAAGCCATTATTAAGCGCAGCCTAGAAAAGGCGGGCTACCAAGATAATGACTTCCAGGCAGCAGAAGATGGCATCCAAGCCATGAAAATAATTGAGAATTGGCACCCGGATGTTGTTATCACTGACTGGCATATGCCAAATATGAACGGTATTCAGCTATTAAAAGAAGTTCAGAGTAAAGAAATTGACTTAAAAATTGGCTTGGTGACGAGTGAAACCAACCCTCGCCTGATTTTAGAAGCAAAAGAAGCAGGTGCTCTTTTTGTTTTACATAAGCCATTTGAGCTTCAAGAGCTGCAAAAAACCATTATACCTATTGTTCAAGGCTCAGTTGAAAGCCAAAAATTACTATCCAACCTCCCCTCCAGCGAGGGGAATTCAGGCTATGACTTACAGTTGCCTAGGATTCCAGCCCTAAGAAAAATAGCGAAGGGGTTTAACTTTGAAAACTTATCAATTGAAAAATCAAACAACACTGACATCAATTATGCTTATTTACCCTATGTAATCGTTTTATTTGCCGATCATATAAAATCGACTACAAAAGCAATGTGTATTTTAGATATTAGATCAGCTGCTATTTTAAGCGGTGCATTTGATTCAAATGCATTAAAAAGCATTCAGACATCTCTAAAAGAAAAAACGCTTACAAAACTCCAGCTAGATAACATCAAAAAAGTAATGTCTCTCATGAGTGCTCTTTTTTATGATCCCCTAACCCAGCAAGACCTAGAAGTAAAAAGCATACACATGATTCCAAAACCCTTTGATCGACTGGATCAACTAGGCGCAACATCAAAAGATAAAAGACTGGATATTACTATTGGTTCGAACGAACTGGGTGAGGGTCAGGTTATTTTTATGGCGGTGGCTGAAAATTAATATGCTTATATAATAAGCATATTAATTTAGGTCAAATACATTCAATAAATGACTTTCTATCAGCTCTACACACAGTAGATACTACCCATCAATTTTTAGCCGCTAACGACTTTGTGTTTACATTTTGTGTTTGCCCAATCGCTGTATCATGTAAGCTACTTACGTAAAGTTTATCCCCTACTTCAATCGCACCAGTGGTATGACCATACATCCCAAGAGGGTCTTGTAAGTTATGAATCACCTCGCCATTATCGTTAATCGCAATAATATGGCCAAAATGTTTTGCTTTAGGACGTAAAAATGCTGGTAACCTCTGAACAATTTTTCGTAAAAATGCCGAACCAGACAAGCCGTCTAATGCACCACTACGTGGACTAACTAAGCCAATCCAATAGACTCCATTAGATCCACGACTGATGTTGTCTGGAAACCCAGGAAGATTATCAATAACCGTTTCAACCTTCCCCTTATTTGACTCATCTATACCTACTTTCAATACGCGATAAGTGCCTGTTTCATTCACCAAGACCCATTTCTGGTCATGGCTAATAGTAATGCCATTAGCGAAATTAAGACCAGACAACAAAGTGGTAGATTGCTTGCTAACTGGGTCGTACTCAAGCACACGGCCATGACCGCCGTGTTCATTAATATCCAGCATACTGGCTGCAAACGTTCCGTATTGCTTAGCATGAAATTTGGTAGAAGCATCTGAAAAATAAATTTTTCCATTATCAGCCACATCCACGTCATCAGCATAATTTAAAGCGATACCATCAATTTCAGTGACAAGGGTTTCGATTTCGCCATTAGTATCGATTTTCAATAAACCCAAAAAAGCATCTGCCACAATCAAATTACCAGATTTATCAAATTCAATGCCCAGAGGTCTACCCTTAGTATTTACCCAAGAATGGATTTTACCTATTTGATCTAAGTAAGAAATATCACCATTTAACAAACCAAAATAGATGTTACCATCTTTATTTAGGGCGTAATCTTCAGGCCCCACTTGCCCAGACAACTCAATGCGTTTGATTTGACTTAATTGCTGATTTTGGCTGTAGCTACCAACATAGCCATTATCTTTTGGGGCTTCCCAAGCAACAGGGTCAATATCAACAGGCCACAACAATAGATACGCGGTCACCACTGCCGTAATACTTAATACGATTGTCTTTTTCACTGTGTTACCCTTTTATTTTTATAATAATTTATTCAACTTTACGTTACCTAACTTCCAACCATAAAAGAAGCCTTTTAACGAAAAATGCCCTTACTCAAAAAGTAAGGGCATTCCAATATCGTATTATTTATATATAGTTTTTAATGGCCATTTATATTGTTAAAAAACCACCGTCTACGTTCACACAAGCCCCTGTGGTGTAACTTGACGCATTACTCACTAAGTACAACACGGTACCAGCCATTTCACTTGGATCAGCCACGCGTTTCATTGGTATATGAGCAAGCGCCTTCTCTAAAATAGCAGGGTTTTTAACAAGTGCTGATGCAAACTTAGTATCCGTTGCTCCGGGTAATAATGCATTCACACGAATACCCATTTCACCGCACTCTTGTGCGAATGATTTGGTCATACTGATAACGGCTGCTTTAGTAATGCTGTAAATACCTTGTAATGGGCCAGGAATCACACCGTTAATAGAGGCCACATTCAAAATAGCGCCACCGCCATTTTGTTTCATAAGTTTACCGCCCTCAATACACATGAAAAAGTAACCACGTATATTCACATCAACGGGTTTTTGATACGCCATTAAATCCGTATCTAATATATGACCAAAATATGGATTAGCCGCGGCATTATTAACTAGAATGTCTAATTTACCGAATTTTTCTTTAATCTGTGAAAACAAAGATTCTATTTGATCCATTTCACCTATATGACACGCAATGGCTTCTGCTGAATGCCCTGCTGCAACTATTTCGTCAACAACGGTTTGGCACCCTGCAATTTTACGACTAGAAACAATAACGTGTGCGCCCTGTTCCGCCAACAGTTTTGCTATCGCTTCACCAATACCACGGCTTGCCCCGGTTACTAGCGCTATTTTTCCTGTTAGATCAAATAAGTTTGTGCTCATTGTATATTCCTATTCTTATAATTAAATATTGGGTTATCGATACGTAATATCACTACCCGCATACACCAGGTGCTGGAAATTATTAAAGTATGACAACCTTGCTGACGGCCCAGAATCAAACGTCAATGCTGAAACAGCTGCATTTACCATCACTTCACATAGCAGGAATGCATCCTTAGATGACAGCCCAGTACCATGTTGCATACAGCTGGATATTGGGCCAGCAGAACTGACTAATATAATGTTCTGGTTCTTACTAGCACTTAACGTTAGCAGTTTATTAAATCCGGTAGAAATTCGATTACTGAAGACTTCAAAGGTCTCTTTAAAATCCCCATCGTTATCTACCCATTTATCAATTGCTGCTTTATAAAGTAATTGAAATTCTTCAACAGCCGAGTCGCTGGTCAATAGATTTTCAAGTAACGTTTTATGGCTTACTCTCAAATTAGGGTACACAACCTCTAATATATTTCGGTGGTCAAATTCATTAAACGAGGGCAACTCTAAATGCTCTGCCTTTTCTAGCAATTTATCACTAAAGCCTAATTTAACTTGCGTCAATGTTTGTCGCTGCCGCTTTAATGTACCGCTTATAAACAAGGTCGGTTTTGTGATTTTTGCTAAGTAATCACCTGTTACTCGCGCTTGCTCGTAACCTAAGTCAGAAAGCTGATCGTAATCTTCTTTTCCAAAGCTGGCTTGACCATGACGCACAAGATACAGGGTAGACATTTACTTAATACCTTCGATCATTTTTAAGCAGCGTGCTTCCAAATACTTACTGGCATGCACAAAACCCGCAAAACGCTTGTCTTTTGTTTGGCCATTAAAATATCTGTAATATATTTGCTGCATGATCACGGCAAGCCTAAACAGACCATACACTTCATAAAACACGAAGCTCTCAACTTTATAACCGGTTTTTTCTAGGTAGTAATCAATCACTTCTTGTCGTGTCAACATACCCTTAAGATGTGTTGGTTGACGTCGCATCATTTGAAACTGAGGTTCATCATCCGCTTGAATCCAGTAGGCAAGGCTGTTGCCTAAATCCATTAACGGGTCTCCAATCGTAGCCATCTCCCAATCTAAAACACCAATCACCTTACTGGTATCATCAACATCTAACACCACGTTATCTAAGCGGAAGTCATTATGGATAAGTACTTGAGCCACGTCTTTTGGCATATTAGACTTTAACCAATCCATTACAGTTGCAAAGTCTGTGGCATCATCAGTCATAGATTTTACATAACGGTCGCTCCAGCCCATGATTTGGCGTTCAACATAACCTAAGCCCTTACCTAATTTTTCAAGGTCGGTACCCATCACATTAACTTGGTGTAACTCGATAAATTTATCTACCACACTCATGCACATGGCACGGGTATCTGGCTCAGATAATTCCAATTCTTTTGGCATGTTTTGGCGAGGAATAATCCCAGTCAGTTTTTCCATTACATAAAAATGACAACCTAATATGGATTCATCTTCACATATATCGATAATGTTTGGCACATAAGGATAAACAGGATTCAACGCTTGCATAATATTTGCTTCACGCAACATATCATGTGCACCTTTTGCTATTTTTCCAAATGGTGGTCGGCGCAATATAAATGATTGCTCACCATAACTAATTTGATAAGTCAGGTTACTGGCACCACCAGGAAACTGAGTAATCTGTAGCTCGCCCTTTAATCCACTAATAATGGATTTCATGTAAGCATCAATTTTAGTAAAGTCTAATTCTTCACCTTCACGAATATTGCCAGATTGATCCAATACACTCATGCTGATTTTACCTGCTTAGACTTACCGCTAAATACGGAGCCTAATTTTTTCATTTGTGAAAAATAGTAGCTTGGCAGATAACGTTTCATGTACCACATCATTCTTTCTTTGGGGTGAGTTACAATATAAAAGGATTTCTTTTCAGCACCTTCATATGTCATACGAGCCACATCAGCCGCTTGAATTTTTGAACGTTCCATCAATTTACTTGCGATGGCGATGCCGCCTTTATCGGTTGCGCGCATACTATCGGTTAAATTCGTTTTGAAAAATGCAGGGCAAAGCACTGATACATGCACACCTGCACTATCAAGTTCTGCGTAAATTGTTTCAGATAGTGCCACTACAGCAGCTTTAGAAACATTGTAAGCCGACATGGATGGCATATGCATAAGACCAGCAGCCGATGCCACATTAATAATTGTACCCTTACTCTTTTTCAACATTGGGGTAAATACATAACAACCCTTCACAACCCCCATTACATTAATGTCCATTGTCCATTGAAAATCTTTCATAGAAAGCTGATCAATGTTGCCACTAGCAGCAACGCCTGCATTATTCACTAAGCAATCAATCCCTTTCCAACGAGTAGAAACTACTTTTGCAGCTTCATGCCATTGCTCTTCGCTTGTAACGTCTAGCGGCTGAAAAAAACAATCGTTATTAAATTGGGCATTTAATTCAGTCACAAATGACTCGCCTAATTCTTTTTGAATATCAGCAATACAAACTGTCCAGCCTTTGCTGCTGTAATAACGAGCAAGTTCAGCCCCTAAGCCGCTTGCGCCGCCTGTAATGAAAATTCGTTTCATATATCACCCCTATGAATTGGTTTCTAAATAGCAATCAGCGTTGTTTATAGTTATACGCCAAAAAGATTTACGTAAACTTATTATAAATACGCATTAACTGACCACTGTATTGCCTAATTACCTGCATAACTTGTCGTTACTGGTCTTACAAGGCCATTAATAATCGTAAAAATAGATCTAATACACCTTAAACCCACCATATACATTAATCTAATGAATATTTGTAATTGCACACTATTAATTAAACTAATAGGATAATGGAAAATAATTAGAGTCCTCCCATGAAAATCGACCTCAACTTATTTACCGTATTTGAAGCTATCTACACCGAAGGCAGCCTAACAAGAGCCGCTGAACGCTTAAATCTTACTCAGCCAGCCATCAGTCACGCGCTTTCTAGATTAAGAGACAAGGTGGATGACCCATTATTCATCCGCAATGGCCACAAAATGCAGCCTACAGCGGCTGCTCAAAACTTATTCCCTGAAGTACAGCAAGCACTAGGACAGTTAAATCAAGCCCTACAAAAAGCCCATAAATTTGAGCCTGCTACAGCTGATAAGACCTTTAAAATTGCTATGGGTGATTTAATAGAAGCCACTCTGCTGGTACCGCTTGTAAACAAGCTTGAGCAATCAGCCCCTAACTTACAAATTGCCAGTGTCGCCCTAGATAGAAAAGATGTGGATGTAAAACTGGCAGGAGGGGAACTAGATTTTGTGGTGGATATTTTAAGGCCTAACAAAGACACCATTCATCAAACCAAACTAGTGGAAGACGAGCTAGTGGTACTGATCAATAAAAACCATTATTTAAAGCCTACCTTGTCTGAACAAGACTACATGTCAGCAAAGCATATTTTAGTTAGTTCAAGACCTTCAGGTCCAAGTTTGGTGGATTACGCAATGAGCAGCCTAGGAGTAAATCGCAATATAGGGCTACGTTGTCAGCATTATTTTTCGGCTTGTCAGGTAACCAACGAATCAAACTTTATGCTGACTATACCAAAGCGTTATGCCATGGTTTTATGCTCTAAGTTCAACAATATTGAATTACGCGACATGCCATTTACCACGGCAGATATCGATTTGTATTTATACTGGCACCATAACCATGATGAAAATCCTGGTAATCAATGGCTACGCACGATTCTAAGGTCTGAAATGGGAGAGAAACTAATCGATGTTGAATCCGACTAGCCTTTATTGAATATTATTTTGCATGACGCATGGCATTAGGGGTTTGATCAAACCAACGATGACATGCTCTATAAAAGGTAGACGATTCAGAAAACCCCAAATCTAAAGCCACTTCCTTTAAGCTTTTATGGGTTTTACAAATAAGTTCATAAGCTTTTTGCTTACGCTGTGCATCCACCACTTCTAAAAAATTGGTGCCTTCTTCTTGCAAGCGCCTTTGTAAAGTACGGGTGCTAACATTCAAATGATCCGCCACACGCTCTCTACTTAAGCTGTATTGGCCCGATGTGATTATTATTTGAATAACCTTTGCCTTCCAACTTGTATTCATATGCGCCGCTAATAGCTGATCAGCATGGGCGCGGTGTAAAGCATTTAAACCAATATCACTTTCTACTAGAGTTCGCGCTAACAATTCTTGTTTAAATTGAATGCCTGACTGTGCTTGCTTAAATCTTGGAATTAAACCGAATATCCTTTGATACTCAGTCATTGTAGGCCCAGGCTCGTGAACAAAATGCACATCTGTTGGCACCAAGTCAGGGTCACCCACCAACCAGCGACTGAACGCTAACAATAGCGATACAACCGATTCACGCTGATGCCGGCTAAACGGCTTAGTATCTACCTGTGGGTTAAAGTATATCCAAACCTTATCCGACTCGTACGCCATTCTCATGGTACCGCCTTCACTAATGAGCGGCATATACTGGATAAAACTCTCAAAAGCTTTTAACAGATTTTCACTTGTCATCGCCACATATGCAGCCGCATGAAAGTATGAAGGCCTTACTTTCTCACCCATCAGTAGACCAAAGAAAGGATGAGCACTTAATGACTCGGCTTTCGCCCAAATATCCTGAGTTTGGTCCAGTGTGAGGTACGCAGGCTGATTCTTATCAAGGTCTAATGTCAGGTCCAAATCACTGAGAATTGTCTGCTCTTTAAACCCAAGGGATTTAGCGGCTGCAAGAATGGCCTTAACCCAATGTATCGAAACTCTTTTTGCTGCCGTTTCCATGAAATCAGCCATGTAGCCCTAATTAATTGCAATTAAGGCCTAGCTGGCCTCTAAGGTCAATACATAAGGCTTATATTGGTAGTGATATCTTTTGGATCTTTGTTATCTTAACTGGACACAAGAACTATAATAACAATAGAAAATGAGGCGAGTGATTATGGCGAAAGGCATTCAACAGTGGCTAGATGAATACGGTGAAAGCCACCAGAACAAATTAAACAAACGTATCCATTGGTTTTGTGTTCCGCAAATATTTTGGACTGTGATGGCAGCTATATTTGTGATCCCGACCCCCTCTGTCTTTGCTGAGATATCCCCTCACCTGAACTGGGCTACCATCATGATAGCCGCCGTACTGGTGTACTATGCAACCTTATCAGCCTCGCTGACTATAGGTATGGCTGTATTTTCAAGTATCTGTTACGGCATCATTGTAATGTTTGAAGCTGCCTTTCCAGGTAATCTGTTAATGTTTGCAGGCATTTATTTTGTTGTACTTTGGGCACTTCAATTTTATGGTCACGAAGTAGAAGGTAAGAAACCTTCATTTTTAAAAGACATTCAGTATCTAATGATTGGACCTGCTTGGTTAATGTCATTTATTTATACAAAAATTGGTTTGAAATACTAAAACCAATAATCACTTTTAAAGCAGGCAATGCCCTATTAACATTAACGTAGGGCTATATTGTTTAAAAACTAAAACCGATGTTTTATTTCATCGGTTTTTTTATGCCTTATTTATAAGTATTAATAAATTAATATTCACCGTAGATTTATCAAAACCTATTTGGAGAAAGCCCCATATATCACTTAAAACACCCACGACACAAAAAATACTATTTATTTCGATTACTCAGAAAGTTAAAGCAGGCAAATACAAGAATAAAATAGGAATATACGTATCAAGTATATACTGGGATAGATGGTCTTAAAGAAGAAAAACTAACGAAACTAGATAGTTAAAGAATGATGCCAACATTAAAAATAACGTTAACACCAAACCAATAAATTAACCTTCTACAGAACCTGTTGCTACAGATTCCTTAACAGGAGATTCTTCAGTTGTTTTTGATGTTTCAACTACCGCTTCAGTAGTTTCTGATACTACTGCTTCTGATACTGCTGCTTCTGTGGCAACAACTTCTACTGGTACAGCTTCAACTACGGCCTCAGTTGTCGCTACTTGAGCTTCTTCGCTACATGCCATAAGAGCCGTTGCTGCTAGTACGATTGCTAATTGCTTTAACATTGTCATTTCCTTAAATTTTGGGTTTATAGTGCTTAAAAAGCGCTGCGAATGCTAAATCATTAGGCTAAGCCAAACTGTGACCCAACACAGCCTAAGCATCATATAATTTCTATTTCGTGAACCAACCCCCTATTTATTTCGACCTTATTTCACTATTTATTAACAACTAGAATAAACAGCCTCTATATATCCCGAAAATTACGCGAAAGAACCATAAACCCCCTATAAATTGTCTATGCTAAATACAGAACGTATAAGTAGAGAATCAATTTGAACACCCTATCGATCAGGTTATGGCTAGTTTTTTCCTTGGTATTAGCCATTGCAGTGGGACTGGCATATACCATCAGTGAAAAAGGTCATAATGCCAGTGAAACCACTCAAAAATTAGTGACGGTTCAATTGCCTAAACTCGCCTTAATTAAACGATTACGGTCAGCCTTATCCGAGCACGAACGAATGCTTTATGAATACTACTCAACCACCAATCGTGACCTAATATGGCCTCAAATAACCGAACTGGATCGCTACATCCAAGAGTCCCTTATAAGTGTAAACCAAAGCTTTAACACCCAAGTATTAGAACTGCCTTCTTTGTTCACCGAAATCCAATATATCCGCAGATCCCTAGATGCAAACCTTCACAGTGAATCCGCCGATTGGGACCAAGCACGCTTTGAACTGGCTAACTTAACCCTAACGCGACAAAAAGCCGAAGAGATCCTGTATACACTCACCCAGTCTACTCAAGATGAGGCTTGGCAAGGTGCTGAATCCACACAGTTTCAAATCAGCAATATCATTAATCTTGTATTAGCCTTCACCGTCATTATTATTATTTCAGCCATATTTGTCGGGTTTTACACTCAAGCTAACATTAGAAAAGCTGCTAAACAAAAAGGATTAGCGATCTTTCCCCAACGTAATCCAAACCCTATTATTAGCCTTGCTTGGAATGGCGAAATCGTATTTGGCAACCCTGCTTGCCAAGCCTTACTTGAAAAAATAAATGCCGACAATGAGCACCTAGAAGAACTTTTGCCCAATGATTTTTTTAAGAACTTAAAATTATGGCAAAAAAGCAACCAAAAACAATACAACTTTGACAGTGAAATCAGTGAACGCCACCTTCATTACAGTTTGTCACTCCTGCCTGACTTAGGCACTTGCCATCTGTACATCGAAGACGTAACGGAACGACAAAAAGCCCAGGATCAACTTAGATATCAAGCACTCCATGATGTACACACGGGTATGCCCAATCGCCGGCAATTTGAAAATCATTTAACCCAATATATAAGCCAGTCTATTTATTGTTCTGCAATTTTCATAAGCATTGATCGGTTTAAATTTATTGCATCTAGCCAAGGTTATAATATCGGCGACTTAATCATTAAGCACATGGGGCTACGTATTCTTGATCTCTTCAAACACCAACCAGACACCATTCAAGGGTACAGACTAGAAGGCTCAACTTTTTGTTTATTAATAGAAACTCATAATCAAGACAAAGCAAGCGACCTAGCCATGACCATGCAAGCCGCTATGGATGATCCACTTTGTGTAGATGATCACAGGTATTATTTAAATATAAGTATGGGGATTTGCCACTACCCTCAAGACGGGGCTGAAGCACAGGAACTGATCACAAATGGCAATGCAGCGCTAAACAGTGCCCGTGCCAAAGGAGACAGCTGTGAACCCTACAGCTCTAAACTTCATGCTGAAGAACAAAGCTGGCTACCAATAGATGCTGGTATGCGAAAAGCATTAGAAAAAAACGAATTTAAGCTTCACTACCAAGCAAAAGTCGATGCTCAATCAACACTTATAAAAGGTGCAGAAGCATTAATTCGCTGGCAAGATAGTGATGGAAAAACAATCAGCCCTGGCATATTTATCCCCGTTGCAGAACAAACAGGCTTAATCATTAAAATTGGCCAATGGGTCATTGAAGAAGCCTGTCGACAAGCTAATATATTTAAGAACAACAACCAAGATATTCAATTAGCAATAAACATCAGTGCTCGCCAATTTCAACATCGTCATTTTTTGACACAGCTCAGAAAAACACTTTCAGACACTCAAGCAGATCCAACCAAAATTGAATTAGAAATAACTGAAAGCTTGATTATGGAGAATGCCGAGCAAAGCATTAAAATAATGAAACAACTAAAAGACATGGGGTTTTCGCTAGCCATTGATGATTTTGGGACAGGGTATTCATCATTGAGCTATTTGAAAAAATTTCCAATTGATACACTCAAAGTAGATCAGGCATTTGTGCGCAACCTTGAAACAGATACAGCTGATCAAAGCATTGTCAGAGCCATTGTGGATCTCGCTAAACACCTTAACTTAAAAACAGTTGCTGAAGGGGTTGAAACAGAAGGCCAGTGGCAGTTTTTGAAAGGTTTAGATTGCGACTATATTCAGGGATACTTTTTCAGCAAGCCGGATGTGGCCAGTAAACTTATTAAGTGAGCCGAATATTAAAACTCTCCAAATGCAATGCAAATACTAACCATCTATGGCCAAATTGAGTGTTATAAATTGACTATAGATTGCCAAAAAAAATTATTCATTGTTATTTTTAACCCATAAAAAAACCCGCCAGAGGCGGGTTAAAAATAGAACCTAAGTTCTTGCTACATTCTCACTATGTTTCTTTTACAAAAAACATGAAATCATCATGCTGCCTATTACGATAAATTTCTGTAACGAAAATGTTACAAGCTTGTAACTTTTTGTAAGCGCTTGAGCCAGGTCTCAAAATAACGGCTAACCTGAGCTTTCCTGATCATTTTTTGGCCAAAGCAAACTCATTTTCGCGCCACCCCAGCGACTCTCGCCCACAATGGCACGACCGCTGTGCCAATAAATAATACGCTGAACAATAGATAATCCTAAGCCATACCCGCCAGACGATCGCGTTCGACTATCATCTAGTCGCGTAAACGGAGAAAAAACTCTGTCCCAATCTTTCTTAGGAATTCCCTCACCATCATCTTCTACATCCACCCTGCAAATACCATCATGGCAACTGTACTCTATGTGTACATTACTGGATGCATGACGACACGCATTCCCCACTAAGTTTTGAATGGCCCGATGCATATATCTATATTCAATGTTACTAAAGATTTGTTCTTCTAACTGAGTTTTACTACCAATTGTCACTTCAACTTTATCGGTTCGGCGCTTGGTTTCTTCACTGATTTGTTCAATCAATTCCAGTATATTAGTTTCTTTAAATTCTAATATAGGCCCACCTTCTTCAAGCCGTGCATACGTTAGAATTTCATCTACAAGTTCATCTAGCTCTTGTAAATCTTGATCCATATCTTTCAATTGTTTTTGCAAATAGGCATCTTCTGTTGTGTCTTCAAGCATTTGTACACCAAACCGCATTCTAGCGACGGGTGTCCTTAATTCATGACTCACGGCGCGAATCATTTCTTTTTGAACACCCATTAAATGCTGTATTTGTTCGGCCATTTTATTAAAAGCACTGCCCAAGCGACCAAGTGCATCATCACTGCCTACTTTAACTCTAGAGTTCAAATGGCCTGATGCCACCCGGGTACTTGCTCGCTCAAGCTTTTGTAATCCCACTTCAAAACGATAAACCAGCCAATATACGGCAATACCCGTTAATATAATTGCCAGTACCACCACCACAAAAATAGACTGCATTGGCAGTTCAGGCTTAAATCGAATAGGCCCTACTTCAATCACTTTATCGATATTAGGAAAGTAAGAGTAAAAATGCCCTACATTCCCACTTATATCATAGTGCCCATAATGATATGGGGCTTGTGCATGATCGAAATACGGCCTAAGTGACGCCAGCTTATCCTTAGATATAACTCGTATATTAAAATCTAATTCATTACGAATACTTTCTAATAAAATTTCAATCGTGTTAGCACTGCTCTTCAGCTCATCTTGAATCAATGAAAAAGAGCCCTGTATCAATGACGTTCTGTAATCTTTAAATACTCCACGCAGCACATAAACATCTGAATGTTTACGCAATAAAATAGAAACATTAATGCCTTCCTCATCATTTAATGACTTGATAAGAGTTTGCCCTTGAAGCAAGCGCTGTTTATCAATCCAGTTCAAATTAGCATTGTTCATAGGAGTAATATCAATTGGAATATCTAATAAATTAGATACATATGTGGCATCTAAATCATGATTGATAATAGACCGCTTAGTTAAACCAAGAAGTCCGCCAAAAATGGATTGAGTATGCTGCTGAAAGGTTATTTGGTTCACAAGCCATAAGGTGCCTATCGTTGTTGTAGACACCATTACTAATATGACAAGAACACCTAGGTATACGCGGGAAAAAATACGCGCTCTCCTTAGACATATGGATTTTTATTATGACGGCGAATAAAAGTGAATCATCGTTAAATTTCTTTAACGAATAAATACCCTTTACTGCGCACTGTTTTAATTCGTCTAGGTTGCAATGGATCATCGCCTATTTTAGGGCGAATCCGACTGATTCTAACATCGATTGAACGATCTTGACCGTCATACTCAATACCGCGAAGGGCTGTGAATATTTCTTCACGACTCAGTACTCGGCCCGCATTCGAGCTTAATAGCCACAACAGATCAAATTCGGCACTGGTTAAATCAATTGATTGTTCATCTAGCCAAGCTTCCCGCATGCTATTATCAACCACTAGATTGGCAAAGGTTACCCTATCCTGTCCACTGCCTTCTCCTTCAGAGGCTGCACCACTCACAGGTATATCCTTAAGCCTGCGCAACAACGCTCTGATTCTAGCCAGTAGCACTCTAGGGCGTACTGGCTTAGCTAGGTAGTCATCCGCACCCATCTCTAGGCCCAACACCTGATCTAAATCATCATCACGAGCCGTTAGCATAATAATTGGGCCCGTATAATAAGGGCGCACTAATCGGCATACCGAAAGCCCATCTTCACCATGTAGCATTAAATCTAAAATCACCAAATCCGGTTGATCACTCTTAATACGCTCTACCGCCACCGACCCGTCGCCTACAACAGATACTTGCAAACCATTAGATTCAAGATACTCACGAGTCAAATCAGCTAAACGCTCATCATCCTCAACAATTAATATGTTCCAACTTTCATCACTGTGTAACGCTTGTTCCATGTGCCTTCCCAACGAAGAATCTGTCGATACCTCTAAATTTAGACCCTTGTGAGCCAACTGCATAGCACAAGGCAAGTATTAACTCGGTCTGGCTGCGCCAACTATTACAAAATTTTAAATTTAAGACCTAATACTACCCTAAAAAAAGAAATAGTGAGGACACTTAGTTAGCTTCACTAACAACCACTAATATCCCACACTTTACGCACAGGAGAAAAAGATTCACACACTACATAGTAAGGTTGATTCACCTCCAATCCACACTACCTTGTGTCTCGTTGTCAGTTATCACCGTGTTTAGTGTTCAATATGTAACCATAATACCAAGAATAACAACTAGATAGATAAATGGTGATCAGCCTGTACTCACAACACACTTCAAATAATCAGACTTCTAGCACCTCTTTTTAATAAAAGAGCTGCTTTTGATGGAAAAAGGATAAAAATGAACACAAGATTAAAAACAACACTCCTAATATTAGGAATGATATTTTTTATCTGTATCCGTACTAAGCAAGACGAGGATAAATTTCAAACTTAAAGTTAAGGATATCGATATTTCCATCGCTGGAACTAACTAACTAACTAACTATAATAAGGGGTGTTGACATTTTATATTCTCTACCTCCCTTTTTTATCAATTATCACCCTGCATATTTTCTTTCTATAAATCCCTTAATGTTCTTGCAATTTATAAAATATCTTGAGGATTGGACAATGCAAACTATTCAAAGAACACAAGGTAAATTCATCTCGGACTGCTTACGCCAGCATTCATATATTTTTATTAATTGCCTAATGGCGCACAAAAAACAGTAAATAGTGGTGATGCTTAGCTGGCTACGTTAGCAACTACTAACATCCCACATTTACCCACCAGTTACACACATTTTATCCACAGGCGAAAAAGGTTCACACACTACATATGGGGTTGATTCCATCTCCAAACCGCATTATCTTGTGTCTCGTTGTCAGTTATCACCATATTTAGTGTTTAATATGTAACCATCATTCTAAGAATAATAACTAGATGGATAAATGGTGATCAGTCTGTACTCACAACACACTTTAAATAATTAGACTTCTATCGCCTCTTTTAATAAAAGAGGTGTTTTTGATGGGCAAAGGTTAAAAATGAACGACACACTTCATGTGACAAAACGAGACGGAGTTCGAGCGCCACTGGATTTAGACAAAATTCATAAGGTACTCACATGGGCCGCGGAAGGTTTAAACAACGTTTCCGTTTCTGAAGTAGAGCTTCGCGCTCAAATACAACTGCCTGATGGCATTTCAACTTCAGATATACATGAGACACTAATTAAATCAGCTGCTGACTTAATTTCAGAGCAAACACCTGATTATCAATATATGGCAGCTCGCCTTAATATTTTTCATCTACGTAAAAAAGCATTCGGCCAGTTTGAGCCGCCAAAATTGTATGACCATGTTGCCCACTTGGTTGATACAGAGCGTTATGACCAGCATTTACTCGAAGATTTTACCAAAGCTGAATTTGATGAAATGGAAGCCTTCATTGATCATCGCCGTGATTTAAACTTTGCCTATGCAGCTGTTAAGCAGCTAGAAGGCAAATACCTTGTACAAAACCGCGTAACGGGTGAAGTGTTTGAAAGCCCACAATTCCTTTATGTACTAATCGGTGCATGCTTATTCGCTAGCTATGACAAATCAATCCGCATGGATTACATACGTCGCTTCTACGATGCGGTATCAACATTTAAACTTTCTTTACCAACGCCAATCATGGCTGGTGTAAGAACCCCTACCCGCCAATTCAGCTCTTGCGTATTGATTGAAGCTGGTGACTCTTTAGATTCTATTAACGCGGCTACAAGCGCCATTGTTAAGTATGTTAGCCAACGTGCTGGCATAGGTATTAACGCTGGTCGCATTCGTGCTCTAGGCAGCCCTATACGTGGTGGTGAAGCTTTTCATACTGGTTGCATTCCATTCTACAAACACTTCCAAACAGCTGTTAAAAGCTGTTCTCAGGGCGGTGTTCGTGGCGGGGCAGCAACGCTTTTCTACCCATTGTGGCATTTAGAAGTTGAAAACTTATTAGTACTTAAAAACAACCGCGGTGTTGAAGAAAACCGTGTACGCCACCTAGATTACGGCGTTCAGTTAAATAAAGTGATGTACGAACGCCTAATTAAAGGCCAAAACATTACCTTGTTTAGCCCATCTGATGTTCCAGGTTTATACGATGCGTTTTTCGAAGATCAGGACAAATTTGAAGAGCTTTACGTTAAATACGAACAAGACCCTAGTATCCGCAAAGAAAGTATCAAAGCTATAGAGCTTTTCTCTGTTCTGATGCAAGAACGCGCAAGCACAGGTCGTATTTACATCCAAAACGTTGATCACTGTAATACACACAGTCCATTCAACCCAGAATACGCCCCTATTCGTCAATCAAACTTATGCTTAGAAATTGCTTTACCAACTAAGCCATTAAACGATGTGAATGATAAAGAAGGCGAAATAGCATTATGTACACTTGCCGCCTTCAATCTTGGCGCACTAGAAAGCCTAGATGAACTAGAAGAACTATCTGACTTAATTGTACGTGCATTAGATAGCTTGCTGACTTATCAAGATTACCCAATGGCCGCTGCTGAAACAGCCAGCATGTCTCGTCGTACACTAGGTGTTGGTGTGATTAATTACGCATATTACCTAGCTAAAAATGGTGTTAAATATTCTGATGGCTCAGCTCTTGGTTTAACCCATAGAACGTTTGAGGCAATTCAATACAACTTATTGAAAGCATCAAACGAACTAGCGAAAGAGCAAGGTGCATGTGAGAAATTTAACGAGACTACGTATTCTCAAGGCATCCTTCCAATAGATACGTATAAGAAAGACCTTGATGCTATCTGTACTGAAGAGCTTCACTACGACTGGGAAGCCCTGCGTACAGAAATTAAAACTCATGGACTGCGCAACTCAACGCTAACCGCGCTAATGCCTTCTGAAACGTCTTCGCAAATTAGTAACGCAACTAACGGTATTGAACCACCACGTGGCTTCATCAGTGTTAAAGCGTCTAAAGATGGTATTTTGAAACAGGTTGTCCCTGAATTTGAAAAATTAAAAGGCAACTACGAACTACTTTGGACCCTGCCAAATAATAATGGTTACCTTCAACTTGTTGGTGTAATGCAAAAATTTGTTGATCAAGCGATCTCAGCGAACACAAACTACGATCCAACAAAATTTGAAAATTCAAAAGTACCAATGAAAGTGCTTTTGAAAGACTTAATGACAAGCTACAAACTTGGATTAAAAACACTTTACTATCACAATACTCGCGACGGTGCAGATGATGCGCAAGAAGATATTGATGATGGCTGTGAAGGCGGCGCTTGCAAAATTTAAGCAAGCCCCTTATCAGAAAGCCCGTAGTCAGAATCAAACTGAATACTAGGCTTTCTTAACCGTTTTTTAAATTGAGCGCTCGTATATATGCGGTGCTCAATTTTTCAGTTTTAAAGAAAGAATAATTATGGCTTATCAAACTTTTAACCAGAAATCATTTGACGCATTCAGTCAGCCAATGTTTTTTGGCGAACACGTCAATGTTTCTCGATATGACACTCAAAAATATAAAATATTTGAGCAGTTAATTGAAAAACAACTTTCTTTTTTCTGGCGCCCAGAAGAAGTTGATTTATCTTCTGACCGCAAAGACT
Source organism: Bermanella sp. (assembly GCA_034112345.1). Taxonomy (GTDB): domain Bacteria; phylum Pseudomonadota; class Gammaproteobacteria; order Pseudomonadales; family Oceanobacteraceae; genus Bermanella. The sequence goes on from JAWUVN010000012.1 coordinate 45,262, forward strand.
TTGCCAACCTTCCAGAACATGAAAAACACATTTTCTTAAGCAACCTTAAGTATCAAACCTTGCTAGACAGTATCCAGGGTCGCTCGCCTAACGTTGCCCTGCTTCCTATTGTTTCTTTACCAGAACTAGAAACATGGATTGAAACATGGTCATTTAGTGAAACCATTCACAGTCGCTCTTACACTCATATTATACGTAATGTGATTTCAGACCCAGCTAGCGTGTTTAACGACATCATTGAAAACGAATACATCACGAAACGCGCTGAGAGTGTGACTAAATATTACGATGATTTGATCGAATCTGTTGCTTATTATCAAAACCTAGGTGAAGGCACACACACGATTAACGATAAAAAGATAACCATTAACTTACGTGATATAAAACGTAAGCTGTACCTAACAATGGCATCTGTAAATGTATTAGAAGCCATTCGTTTTTACGTAAGCTTTGCATGCAGCTTTGCGTTTGCAGAACGCGCGACAATGGAAGGCAATGCTAAAATCATCAAGCTAATTGCAAGGGATGAAGCCCTCCATTTAACCGGCACTCAGCACTTGTTGCAAATTTGGGCACTGGGTAAAGATGATCCTGAAATGGGTGAGATAGCAGCAGAATGTAAAGATGAGGTCATCGAAATATTTCGTGAGGCCGCTGAACAAGAAAAAGAATGGGCCGAATACTTATTTAAAGACGGCAGCATGATTGGTTTAAACCAAGACATCCTAGGTCAGTATGTTGAATACATTTGTAATCAACGCCTAGTAGCCATCGGTTTTGACACAATATTCTCTACCAAGCAAAATCCACTACCATGGATCAATGCTTGGTTAGTCAGCGATAACGTTCAAGTGGCCCCACAAGAAGCTGAGATCAGCTCTTATTTGGTAGGCGCCATAGATAGTGAAGTATCTGTCGATGACTTCATGGACTTTGAACTTTAATTTATCAAATTGACCATGCTTTCAATGACGCAAAAAGATCAAGAAAACTCACAAAGTTTTCACCTAGATGCCGAATACGACCAACACAGTGACTTTCATCTTGAAAGTCCTGTGTCTACTGTCGAAACAGATACATCTGACTTACAGCAAACAGAATTATTTTTACCAGAACACAACCCTGAATTACCTGAACATGAAGATCAGCTGGAACTAGCTGGACTTGAAAAACCCAGCCACACCCTTCAAGTGGAAGGCATCTCTAAGCCATTAGAGTTTCATTATGCCAACAATTTACTAGAAAGCTTAGAGGCTCAAGATGTACACCTACCCTACCAGTGTCGAGAAGGATATTGTGGTGGGTGCCGCACTGACCTAATAGCAGGTGAAGTAGCCTACCTACAAGAGCCTATGGCTTGGATTAATGAAGGTGAAATCCTTCCATGCTGTTGTGTGCCTAAAAGCGCTCTTAAATTAAAATTGAAAGGCTAGTGCTTTACGCGTTACCCTAGAGAAAATTCATCATTTAACAAGGATACCCATGATCCGTCCTGATATCGGTAAAGTAGCACCGGCTTTTTCAACGCTTGATGAAAATGGCAATAAAGTCGCGCTAAAAGACTACCGCGGTAAAATCGTTGCTTTATATTTTTACCCTAAAGCGATGACACCAGGCTGTACAACACAAGCCTGCGCATTACGAGATCATAAAAAAGAATTAGATAAACTGAATGTAGTCGCTCTTGGTATTAGCCCTGATGCCCCTGCTCGTTTATTAAAGTTTAAAGAGCGTGATGAGCTGAACTTCACCCTACTGTCTGACGAAGACCATGCTATCGCCGAGAAATACGGCGTATGGGGCTTAAAGAAGTTTATGGGACGTGAATATGATGGCATCCACCGCATTACCTTTATCATCAATGAAAGCGGTAAACTTGTTCATATCATGGATAAGTTTAAAACTAAAACTCACCATGAAAATCTAATTGATTATATTAAATCTGAATTAATCTAATCCTAGTCCGTCATACCTTCAGACTCTGTCTATACTTAATATATCTAAGTGGCAGAGTCTACTTCTTATAATTTAAAGTCATTCTACATACCCTTTATATAAGAAAATAGCCTCTCCTGTAGCAATAATAAGGAGTCCAAATGGCAAACCTCGCACACAACTATCACTTTGACGAATGGGCTGAATTTTTAACAGTTACTTTAGCTGACAACATATCTAGGTGTCAGCTAGGTCATAATAAAATTAAGAAAGTTCGACTAACCCTGCACGAACAATCCAATTGGCCTGTTACCTTTAAAGTTATCTTAGATAACGAACTAATAGCAGCCTACCCAAACAAGCAAGCTCTGCATGATGGTTCATATGGAATCGATCATCTTTACAATACACCTTCAGCCATCCCATACGGCAGCAATGAAACTGACTTGGCAGCCAAGCTCTTCATTAATCAAGCAAAACAGCTTGATCCTAATTTTTTAAGTGATAATTGGTCTCTGCGTAATAAACACAGCATTCCTGCACTAATGCGACAACTGGCATTTAGAAGCATGTGTTCTTTAATGCCTATACAACTAAAACACCAAGGAATAGATTTATCAGAGGACTTTTCACTGCAGTTTTTTGATGGCAGTAATTACTTAAGCTTTTCTTATGACGCCATCAAACAAGCAATTTTAGAACAATCTAGTTATTACCTAGGCAACAACGCAATTAAAGAAGCTGCTGCAAACACTTGCTTTAAGCACAACCATAACAAGTCTTGGTTTATGCAATTATCATAGGGCCCCGTACACGATCACGTCACATTTACACTAAAAATAGGGGTGATTTCTCACCCCTAAGATCTATCTATACCTTTATACATATATAAGTCGTCTCACCCACCTTGCTACATTGGTACTCCTGTACAAATTGAAATACGCACAATCACTCTGATTAGTGTCTCGTATTTACTAAAATAAATTAGGGGTTTTCATGCCGATTAAACTATGTGCTTTGATCGTTGCAACTGTCTTCGCAACAGCTAGTCATAGCAACACATTACGAATTTTAAATTGGAGTGACTACCTTGACCCAGAAATCATTAGTGAATTTGAAGATAAGCAAAATGTCACCATCGAATACGTAAGCTTTGATAATAATGATGAATTTTCAGAGCTGTTCTTTGATACAAATAATCAATTTGATGTGATTTTCCCAGGCTCGGATGCCGTACCCGTTTTAAAAGACAACAACTTAATATCAAAACTCGATAAAAGCCAATTTAAAAACTATAGAAATATCAATCAAATGGTATTGGATGGATTAAAGCAACAAGACCCTAACAATCAATATTCTATACCCTACATGTGGGGAACCACTGGTATTGGCTTTAATGCTAAAACACTTAAAAAGCATGGAATTGATACAACCGATGTTTCATGGTCTTTGATTTTTGATAAAGAGTTACGAGGGAAAGCCGCGAAATGTGGCATAGGAGTGGTTAACGAACGTGATGAAATATTTTCAGCGGCATTAAACTACCTAGGACATTCAATTAATACTGAGGACAAAACCAAACTAAAAGCTGCAGGCGCGTTAATTAAAGAGGCCTACCTTGATTTTAACTATCTGCATTCAAGCCAATATATCGATGATTTAAAAAATAATAAAATTTGCGTTGGTATCGGCTACTCCGGTGACATCTTAGCTCAAACACAAGAGAATCCTAACATTGAATATGTCATTCCGAACCAGGGTGCCACTGTCTGGGTTGATGTAATGGCAATCCCCACAAACAGCCCATCACCCCAATTAGCGCTAAAATTCATAGACTTCTTAATGTCTCCTGAAGTCTCTGCAAAAAACAGTAATTACGCGGCCTACCCCACACCTATGTTAGATGCACAACCCTTGATTGACTCAGAGATTCTATCAGATCTTACCATCTATCCAGATGCCGCTACCCTAGCCAGCCTAAACATGATTTCACCAAGTAACAAAAAAGTACGACGCATTAAACATCGCCTATGGGTTAAAGCTATCTGTATCAAGGGTAAATGGTGCTCTGTTCCTATGAGATCAATCCTATAAACCAATTTTCGTTACCCACATAATAAACAGCACACAATCAATAGGCGAAAAAAAAGCCCTTACGGGCTTTTTTAAATCAACTTACTTAGTGATCAACGACTTAATTTTTCCTAATAAGGCTTTGGCTTCTTGCCAAGCCTCTTCACCAAGCTCTAATAAGCTTTCGCGGCGTAATGTGTCATCGTTAATCATTATCTCAAGATCTTCAACCACTTTATGTTGGGCCTTTAAGATCTTTTTATCTTTCTTTTTCTCAAGTGCTTCAAGAGTCTTCTGGGCTTCTTTAACCTGCTTTTGAAGTTCTTTTATTTTCTTCTTACCCATGTGTTTCTCCTTCTATGATAATGCAGACATGATAGCGACACAGATACCGGGAACAATAAAGAACACGGTTAGAACGTATGCTGCGGCTAATGAATGTCGCTTGGTAGCAACATCAGCCAACTTTTCAGCGGCATTTAAAGGCACTTCACGTAAGAATGGAAGTCCATACACTACCAGTACACCCAATACATTATAGAACAAGTGAACTAGCGCAATTTGCATACCCGCAGCAGCTCCAGCACCTGACAAGGCTGTCGCAGCTAACAGGGCTGTAATCGTGGTCCCAATATTGGCACCCAAGGTGAAAGGGTAGATATCGCGAGGCTTAAACACACCTGATCCAACTAACGGCACCATTAAACTTGTTGTAGTAGACGAAGACTGAACCAAAACGGTTACAACAGCACCACTAGCAATACCAGACATAGGGCCACGACCAATCGCACCATGAAGAATGGCTTTAGCACGACCAACCATTAAAGTACGCAATATACGACCAATCACAGTAATCGCACCAAAAATGGCAAGAATACCCAATACTACCAATGCAATTGCTGCCGCTTTTTCAGGCAATACACTGGCTAAAAAGTGTTTGATTTCACTGATAACAGGCTTGGTAATTGGCTTAATAAAGTTAAAGCCTTTCATACTCATAGAGTCGCCACCCATAATATGAGTCATGGCCCAGGCACTGCTTTTCTCTAAAAAGCCAAAGATAATTTCTAACGGAAGAAATATCGCCACACAAATCAGATTAAAGAAATCATGTACCGTTGCTGCAGCAAATGCACGACGAAACTCTGACTTCTTACGGATATGACCAAGGCTAACTAGGGTATTGGTAATAGTAGTACCAATGTTTGCACCCATTACCATTGGAATGGCAATTTCGATGGGTAAGCCACCAGCAACAAGACCAACAACAACTGACGTAACAGTACTTGAGCTTTGAACTAAAGACGTTGCAAGAATACCAATTAGCAAAGCAACAAATGGGTTAGTTGCAAATTCAAAGAGTTCTCTAGCCCCCTCACTTCCTCCAGAGGCCCACTTAAAACCAGATCCCACCATGCCAACAGATAATAATATGGCATAGATAGAGACTATTAGGAAAAGCCAACTCAGCAATTTTTGTTGAGAAGACGGTACAACTTGTTCTGAAACTCGAGTCATTTTAGAACCCTAAGCAAAATTTTCGCAAGTTTATCACCACACTCAGATTATTAAAGTCTTATTACAGGATTTACCTTAAAAAAGTGCAAAAAAAAGCACGCCAAGCGGCGTGCTAAATTAAATAAGGAGTCACATAATGATCAGCTCTTAATTAAGAGAATCTGATTAACTAAATATATAGCTAATACACATACAACTCTGTTTACTTTTCATACGATTTTGTAAGTTTATGTAACTCAAGCTACACATCCCTCTTAAATGGTCGATATAAATAGGATGACCATACGATATATTCCCATTTTTCTAGCCTCATGCCTGCATGCATCATTAAGCAGCTCAGAATATCTATCGCTATCATCAGGCTATCAATATGGTCAGCATGGTTATTTATCTGACACCGGGCAGTTAAACACACGATTAAACGGAGTGAAGATGGATACCTCCGAATGGCGGCGAGAACAAACAGGCTGGATGGCAAGAGGTGCATCCATAGAGTGGCAGCAAGGAATCGATTACACCTACTTTAATGGCACAATACCTATCTACCACTGGCATAAACTTCAAGGTCTGTGGTTTGAAGTTAAAAAGCAAAATCAATATTTAGAAGTCGAACTATCAAGCGACCAAACCCTGCTCACTAATTCAGGTGCATCCACTGAGCTTTCATCTGGTAGCCAGTTATCTACTGAGCACACCATAAACCAATATAGTGTGTACTGGTACGAAGCCATTCAATACAAAGCCCCCATCAATATTATTGGCTTATTTTATTACGCTGAAGCCAGTCCTGCTTCTAGCACGATAACTGATTCCACCGCCACCTTATTTAATGGTCAGTTTACTGGCTATGGTTTAACCATTGGTCGAATAAAAGATATAAGAGGGCTTAACTTTGAATGGCGCTTGAATTTAGCACAATTAGATACGTCATTTAGCGATTCGAGTACAGGTCACCGAGCTGCATCTGCTGCTGAAAGTACCGCCTACAAGTTTGGTTTAGATATGAACTGGCATTACCGCTACTACTTGGCACCATACTGGTACCTAGTTCCATACGTGAAAATAAGTATTAACTCCTTATTTCAAACTCAATCAACACCCTCTGTAATTGAATTCGAAGCACTAAACTATACCGAAGCTAGATCATGGATCAGCCTGCAACGTCGATTTTAAATCACCAATTAAAAATTCTGATACATCCAACCTATTTTTGATCTAACAATCTGAGTCAAGCTTCTCTGATAAAACATCATTGATGATTGAATTCATTAGATTTGAACCAGAACCCATCCCCCCCAAGTCTAAAGGCACCTGCAAATCTTGTTGCTCCATCACAATACAGTTTCTGCCATTGTGCTTTGCATCGTAAAGCAAACTATCTGCTCGCTCTAAAATTTGATCCACTGATTCTGGAGATTTGAACTCTGTAATTCCAGCAGAAAATGTTAACCGTAATTTAGGTACATCTTTAAACGCATGCTTAGACCAGTTTTCAGCCATTCGCTGACAAACCTTATTTGCCTCCTCTAATTTTGTATCAGCCAAAACCAGAACAAACTCTTCACCACCTATACGAGCACCAACATCCACCTCCCTTAAGTTTTCAGTAATTACATTAGCAAACGATTTTAAAACCTTGTCGCCAAATGGGTGTCCATAAGAATCGTTCACTCTTTTAAAGTAATCCAAATCTAAATAACAAACCGAAAAACCATAACGACTTCGATTTGCTAATGCCCGTTGCTGAGTCAATATCTTTAAAAGGTTTCTGCGATTATACAATCCAGTCAACTCATCTGTGATTGCCAAATCTTCAATACGAGAAATCGCACCCTTCAAATCTCGGTGCCGCTCAGATAATGCTTTACGTAACTTACGCGTTTCAGCCCCCAAGTATGCAAAACCCAGCATGACAAATATAAAACCTATAAAGATGAAAACCTCTTGTGCTAGGTGAATGTATTCAGGCCGCTCTTGATCAATAAGATAAATAGTAAAGGCATAACATAAGACCGTGAAAAACGTCGTCACACTAAAATCTATTAAAGACATTCGAAACGACCCAAATGCCATTATTAATAAATACCCCATCAACATCAGGACACGCAGGTCGCTCAATACCAACATTAAGCCACTTATGCCACTGATAGCCCAAATCATTTGAATAGAAGTAAGGCTCGCATCCTTAAAACGCAAATTCCAATTTAACGCAACAAGAGAAACAATCGATAAGTGCCCTAACCAAAAAATAATGACATAAATTAATAAAGTAGAATGGGATACCGTGCTGTACCCCATATAAGACGCCAACATGGCTGAAGGTATGCACAATAAAAGACATAAATTAGATAACAGCCCTCTGCGTAACCGCAAGGCCTGCTTTTGTGACTGCAACATGTTTTGCCACCACCTAGGGTATTTATAAGAATATAAATACCCAATTATTTTTATTGGTGGGCATTCTACTGACTTGTGCGCACTCGCGATACACTATCTAACCAACCGTTATAAAGGACCTCTCTTTCAGAGTCTTTCATATCAGTATCAAATTGACGCTGCTGTTCCCAAAGTTCGCCCACTTGGTCAAGGCTTTCGTATATCCCAGCCGTCAAGCCTGCTAAATACGCCACTCCTAAAGCTGTGGTTTCGGTTACCGCTGGGCGCTGAATAGGCAAGTTAGTAATATCAGATAAAAACTGCACTACCCAATCATTCACCACCATCCCACCATCCACTCGCAACCTAGACGGCTTGGCATTATCTTTTTCCATTGCATCTAATAAATCACGGGTTTGATAACAGACAGACTGTAAGCCTGCAGTCACAATCTCGGCAATACCTGTATCACGGGTCAAACCCATTATTGCGCCCCTAGCATCTGGGTCCCAATATGGCGCGCCTAAGCCAGTAAAAGCAGGCACCATATAAACATGGTTATTGGCTCCAACTTTCTTGGCAAGATCAAGTGTCTCACTAGCATTGTCTATGAGCTTTAAACCATCTCGAATCCATTGAATGGTCGCTCCGGCCATAAAGATACTGCCTTCTAGTGCGTAATGCGTCACACCGCCCGCTTGGTAAGCAACCGTTGTAAGCAAGCGATGCTGGCTCTTTCTAGGCTTATCGCCTGTATTCAGCATTAAGAAACAACCCGTTCCATAAGTGCTTTTGGCCATACCCTCTTTAAAACAAGCCTGTCCAATTAAGGCTGCTTGCTGATCCCCTGCAATCCCACCAACCTGAATTGCACCGCCAAAAATAGAATCATGGGTATAGCCAAACTCACACGCACTAGGCTGGATCTGAGGCAAAATGGCTTTAGGAACATCAAACATAGCCAACAGAGTATCGTCCCACTCCAATGAATGGATATTGCACAACAGTGTACGCGATGCGTTAGTCACATCCGTTTTATGTTCGCCCGTTAACTTCCAAAGTAAATAACTGTCTATTGTGCCAAACGCTAAATCACCTACTTCGGCTTTTTCTCTTGCACCATCAACATTATCTAAAATCCACTTAATTTTAGTGGCCGAAAAATAAGGGTCTAATAGCAACCCGGTTTTATCATTCACTTCGTCTTCAAGATTCTGTGCTTTTAGCTCAGCGCAATGATCCGCTGTCCGGCGGTCTTGCCAAACAATGGCGGGGTAAATCGGTTTGCCAGTGGCCCTTTCCCAAATCACAGTGGTTTCCCGTTGATTGGTAATTCCAATCGACGATATGTCCTTCGCCGTTAAATTAGCCTGCTCTAATGCTTGACGACAAACACTCAGTATTGATTCAAAAATTTCTTCGGGATCATGCTCAACCCAACCATCCTGAGGAAAGTACTGTTTAAATTCTTGCTGAACAACAGTATTAATTCGCCCTTTGGTATCAAAAATAATGGCACGAGAACTGGTGGTTCCTTGATCAATTGCCAAGAGATATTGCGACATTTTGCGCCCTAGATATAAGAATGAGGTTTTTATTATTCGCCAAGTAAATCAGAACCCTGATAACCACTCAAGAGCAAGATGACTAGTCGTAAAATTCAACTATGCTGATTAGTAAGTTATACAAGGCAGATAGGCGTTTTAAGCCATGAAAAAAAATTTTCCAGTGACTGAAAAAGAACAACCTGTTTCACAAGAACAAAGAATCATTTCTTCTACTGATTTAAAAGGTATCACCACCCACATAAACCAAGACTTTCTAGACATTAGTGGTTTTGAGGAATCAGAACTGATTGGGAAAAGCCACAACATTGTGCGCCATCCCGACATGCCCCCAGCCGCATTTAAATTACTCTGGAGCTATTTAAAAGAAGGCAAACAATGGAAAGGCATTGTTAAAAATCGCTGCAAAAATGGCGACCACTACTGGGTTGATGCCTTCGTAACACCCGTTAAAGAAAATGGAAAAGTGGTTGGATATGAATCTGTTCGCTACAAGCCCGATCAAGAAATAGTCAAACGAGCAGAGAAAGTCTATAAGCGATTGAATGCAGATAAGCCACCCATACCCAGAAATAAGCAAACGATTGCCCTTCCGGTAACGTTAATAGCAAATATAGGCCTTGGATTAGCCGCTATTGGCATCGCATCTTATGCATCGCCTATGCTTGCCCTTATCCCTCTCATTGGCATGTTTGTCACTTATAAGTTTGAACGTAAGGGCGCCGCCACAATTATTAAGCACGCCCGAGAAATCACAAACGACCCCCTAGCATCATATATATTCACTGGCCGCACCGATGCTATCGGTGAAGCACTGTTTGCCTTTGAGCACCAAAGAAGCCAACTACTCACACTAAGAGAACGCCTTGAAGATGCTACTCAACCCATTAAAAAAGCCAGTAATGTTAGCCGGCATGCAGCACAAGAAAGCTTACACAAAATAAATGAACAACTGGATGCTGCCACCATGTTTGCTTCTGCATTTAAACAAGTAACCACCCAGTTTGATTCCATCTCAGACGCTGTAAATGGCACCGCCACACAAACCCAAAGTGCTCAGCAAGATACAAATGACAGTGAGCAGCAGATGCTAAAAGTGAAAACAACACTTGAAGCAATGGCACAAACCATTACCCAAGCTTCAGGCAATGTACAAGAGCTAACCAATCATGCGGAGTCAATACACAGCTTTTTAGAGGTTATTCAAAGTATTGCAGAACAAACCAATTTGCTAGCGCTTAATGCCGCCATAGAAGCCGCCCGAGCAGGCGAACATGGTCGAGGGTTTGCTGTGGTTGCCGACGAGGTAAGAAGCCTAGCCACGCGCACACAAGAATCAACAGAAGAGATACGCAGAATTGTTGACGAGCTTCGCCAAAGAGCATCAAGTGCAACACAAACAATGGATCAAAGCCGCGAAGAAGCTTCAAGTAATGCCGAACTGGTTCAAGATACATACACATCACTTTCCCAAGTTCGAAGCAGTGTTGACCAAATAACTCAGCAAATGAATGCCATCAATCAATCTGTGCAAGAACAAAGAAGCGGATCAAACCAAATTAACCTGCACATGGAGACCATTCGTAATAATGCCAAGGACAACACGATAAGTGCGCAAGATAGCATGCAAGCTGCTACTCAAGTGATTAATTTAGTCGACGAACAACTCAATATTATCACTCGCTTTAAATAACCTTAATACTAGGGTTTATCGTCACATATTTCATAGGCAGGCCGCCTATGAAATATGGATACCGAATAAAACCTATATTGATTCCTGATAAACATTTCAAACTATTCTCAATCAAGATTACCTAGTCTATAGTAGGAATATTACTTAATGTATCGGTCCCGATCCGCATACGAAAACAAAATAAGGAAGTCCTATGTCTGCATTTTTAATTATTAGTATCATGGCTGACGATCGTCCCGGGCTGGTTGAAACGCTTTCTCGTATCATCAAAGAGCATGATGGCAATTGGTTAGAAAGCCGCATGTCTCATCTAGCAGGAAAATTTGCAGGTATCGTACAGGTGCAGGTGAATAACAAACAAAAAGACGCACTAAAAATGGCACTACAAGCTTTAAAATCTGAAGGCTGGGTAATTGGCATTGAAGACTCTGAAAGTAATCAAGCCCGTAACCAGCCCTGTGCCAAACTCAGCATCGTGGGTAACGACCGACCAGGTATTGTAAAAGACGTATCTCAGGTTCTGGCCAGATTAGGAGTGAACGTTTTAGAGCTAAATACACAATTTGAAAGCGCGGCCATGACTGCAGAAGCACTGTTCAAAACACAGGCTGACATTCAAACACCAGAAGAGCTTGAACTAGACGACGTGAGAGATGCCTTAGAAAACATCAGTAATGACTTAATGGTTGAAATTGTTTCGTCTTAAAATTTCAAAACAATCTTTGCCAGCTGATCAAATTAAAGCCAATTATTCTAAATAATTGGCTTTAATTTTATATTCGGACAATATTTTATCGTTACAGGCTTAAAATGGGCACATTCACACTTGACTAAAAATACGAATTATCTAGAATGCATAGCGCAGTTAAGGCAGCAGCCGAGACCGCACTGTAGTTCCTCGATAGCTCAGTTGGTAGAGCAGTAGACTGTTAATCTATTGGTCACTGGTTCGAGTCCAGTTCGAGGAGCCACTTTCCCCCCTAAAAACTTAAACACCCAAACTTTTAAACCTCCAATTATTCATGCATCAATTTTTATAATGAACAATTAATTGTTTCCATCCTAAACGGGTTAAAAACAAACCAATTTATTCAAACACCTGCTTAGCAATCCCCCCCCCAATTACATACACTGCCCATTAACCTCTATTG
>JAWUVN010000013.1:0-8750 GCA_034112345.1 Bermanella sp.
TTAGGCATTCATGTCCCGTTTAAAGTTTGATCAGCTTGCAAAGGCGCGTAGGGTACCGAAAAAGCCCAAAAAAATCCAGTTAGGATGCCCAGTCAATTAGGGTTTAGGCCCAGTGATCAGTGGTGATTTTAGTGATAATCGTGGGTTTTATCGTGCCATTATAAGCCGTAATGGGCATCACACTTGAATTGACCGTGGTTATCAGCACAAGGAAGGCAGGGTGTGAGGGTAACCCCGTTATTTCATGGCTGCTTGAATCACCACAATGATAAGTAGAATCAAAGAAATGCTTTGCCAAAATAATAAGGGATCACGCTCTATTAACGGTGGCTTAGATCGCTTTAAGAAGGCCGTGTTTGGCGTGTTTAAATCATAGGCAAACTCAGCAACTTCAGAATATCGCTTTAACGGATCCGTATGAACGGCTTTTTTAATCGCATCGTCGATCCAAGGTGGCAGCTGATGCTCTTCTTCTAAAATAGATTGGTAAACCAGTTTTCGAAGATCACTGGGGTTTTGTACCTTAGAAACCCCAGTGCCGTAAGGTAGCTTGCCAGTAAACATTTGGTAAGTAATAACCCCTAACGAAAAGATATCTGATCGGGTGGAGCCACCTTGTCCTAGATAATATTCAGGCGCGGTAAATTGCGCTGTACCCTTAATCTCGTTTAATTCTCTGTTGTGCCCAATATCCAATATGCCACCTACTTGTGTAGCACCAAAATCAATGATCTTAGCGGTACCCGATTCATCAATCATAATATTGTTAGGGCGTAAGTCTTGATGAACCATTTCCTGTCGGTGAAAAGCTTGCAAGCCTTTTACTACCTGACTAATAATGCTTCTAACTTGATCAATGGAAGGTTTGGGATTATCCACAATCCATTGCGATAATGATTTACCTTCAATGAACTCAGTCACGTTATATAAGTATTGGCGTTTTCTCGGAGACTCAATAGCCGTTAATACATGTGGATTATCAATACGCTTCGCAATCCAGTCTTCCATTAAAAAGCTTTCTAGGTAGTGCTTGTCTGACCTTAATTCGGTTGATGGTGTTTTAATAATCACTTGCTGCTGCGTATCTAAGTCTTTTGCTAAATACACATGGCTTCGGCTACTAATATAAATACTGCGTAAAATCTCAAAGCCATCAAATTTCATTCTGGCTGCTAATGATGGAGGTAAAGGCAGATTAGATATTTGCTGTTGAACCTCTTCTATTTGATGATCAGGAAGTTCAATTACTTTTACAATCTGAATCGTTAGATTATCATCACTGCCATTATCGAAGGCAAGTTGTAGAATTTTTTCACAAGCTAGATCTAAGTCGTGCTCATATTCGGTAATTAACGCAATCAAAGTATTGTGATCTACGTATTCATATATGCCATCTGTCGTTAGAATAAAAACATCATTTACTTCTAAAGTCTCGGTTCTGTAATCCAGCTCTAGTTGAGGGTGAATGCCCAACGCACGAGTCAGATAACTGGTGTCTTCAGATACAACACGGCGATGGTCTTGTGTTAACCGCTCTAAATTATTATTAGCTAACCGATAAATTCGGCTGTCGCCAGAATGAAAAACATGAAAGGAATTAGACTTGAAAATAATAGAGCTAAAAGTACACACATATCCTTTATCTTTATTAAATCGATAAGGGCTATTTAGGGTTTGAGAAAACAACCAAGCATTGGTGGCCTGTAATACTTTTTGAGCCGAGTGCTTTACTGACCATACATCGGGCGTGCAGTAATAGTCGGCAATGAATCCAGTTACCGCAGTTTTGCTGGCAACCTGGCTAACATTGCTGCTGCTAATACCATCGGCAATCGCAATGGCAATGCCTTTTGAATCTAACAGATAATTATCAGGGGTTCCCGCTCCATGAAAATCTTGATTAACGTCTTTACGGCCTGCGTTAGAGCTTTGACCCAGTGCAATTTTTAATTGTTTTTTCATAACAAAAAAATCTCCACTCAATTAAGAGTGGAGATTCCCTGTGAAAGTAAATTTAAAGAAAAGCTTACCATGACTTATAAGGTAAAAACTTACCATTTAAGGTCAATATAACGCGATCACCTTTCGGGTCTTCTTGTTTATCAACGTCCATGGAGAAGTCGATAGCACTCATTATGCCGTCGCCAAACTTCTCTTGAATCACTTCTTTTAATGTTTCACCGTATACGCCCACCACTTCATATAAACGATATATTAGAGGATCGGTTGGTACGGCTTGATCCCAAATTTTGGTTGGGAACGCCATTAAGGCTTCAGCTACATCGTTGCCTAAACTTAAATACTCAGTGATTGATAAAGCAATCTCTTTAGGGGCGCTGTTCATGCCCAAGCACGCAGATGTTAACCATACGGGTGAGATACCTACATCCTTACCTATTTTCTCCCACGTTAAACCTTGTTCAGTTTTCGCAAGAATAATGGCTTCGGTCATTTCTACTTTATTCATGAAGACAGCTCCCTAAGGTTTAAAGTGTGATTAAGCCAGTTTACGTTCTGGGCTTGTTTTAACGTGTGTTAGGTAAAGTGGTAAGCCAACCAAGCATAAGCCACCAACAAGGTTACCAAGAACCGTTGGAATTTCATTCCATAGTAGGTAATCAGAAACTGTGAACTCGCCACCCATGATCAAAGAGAATGGGAAAAGAAACATGTTAACGATTGAATGTTCAAAACCCATGAAGAAGAACAACATTACAGGCATCCACATGGCCGCCATTTTCGCGCCAGCCGAAGTCGAAATCATTGCACCCACAACACCCATAGAAACCATCCAGTTACATAGCATGCCGCGAATGAAAATAGTGAACCAACCAGCAGCACCATGTTCTTGGTAACCCAGTGTACGAGACTCACCAATAGAAGCCACTTTAGCTGCAAGTGCACCGCCGTCAGTGTTGTAACCGTAGGTTAAAATAAATGAAACAAAAAATGCAGTGGTCATGGCCCCAGCAAAGTTACCTATAAAAACTAAGCCCCAGTTTCTTAAAATTTGTCCTGGAGTAATCCCCGGACGCTTGTCTAGCCAAGCCAGTGGCACTAATGTGAAAACACCGGTTAATAAATCAAATTTCATTAAATAAAGCATGATGAAACCAACTGGGAACAAACAGGCTCCAAGAATTGGTGACCCAGATTTCATCGCAACAGTAATTGCAAATACGGCTGCTAGGCCTAAGATTGCCCCCGCCATAAATGCTCGAATAAGTGTATCCTTGGTAGACATGTAGCATTTAGCTTCACCTGCATCCACCATCTTTGTGACAAACTCACTTGGTTCAATATAAGCCATAGTTAAGGTCTCTACTTCTCTATTTAGTTTAAGGGTTTACTCAGTTTTGCAAAGAGAATGCCAATAAATAATATCGCTTATAAGCCCCATGGAACCAAGGGTGTGTTTGTATTTATCTATTTTCTTAAAATGAATGTATCGAAATTGATGCATGATAAAAGAACAGGGTGCACTGAAAGCGCGCGTATTCTTTAATAGGTGATAAACAGGTGTGTATTTAAAATATACGGACAGTGATCTTGTTTGAATGACTGTTTTTTAGCATGGACCATTAATGCTCGTTCATAAAAAAAACCGCTCAATGAGCGGTTTAATTTAAAGCGGTGTCACCAACAGGTGTTCGTTTTAAACTATTGACGAACCGGATGTTTTTGCAGCTTACGCTGTAGAGTACGGCGGTGCATACCCAGCTCTCTGGCGGTAGCCGATACATTGTCATCGTTATTACGCAGCGCTTGCTGAATGCGTTCCCACTCTAGGCGCTTAACGCTAGTAGGTTGTGTTTGAATGCCGGCGGTTGAATCAATATCTAATTTAAGGTCCGAATCATCAAAGCCAGCAATCAGCTGATCAGCATCTACCGGTTTACACAAATACTGGTGTGCACCCAACTTAATGGCATCTACCGCGGTGGCAATACTGGCATAGGCGGTTAACATCACAATTTTACAATTGGGGTTAATGGCTTTTAACTTAGGAATTAAATGCATGCCTGTTTCTTCGGCTAGTTTTAAATCCAGCGAAATGTATTCAGGTTCTTCTTGTTCGCATAAGGCTAAGGCTTGCTCGCCGTTACTGGCGGTTACCACCGAAAAATTGCGGCGTGACATAGCTCGCGACAAAACACTCAGCAGGGTTTCGTCATCATCCACAATCATCATTGTGGGTAAATGATTGCTCGATTCTATATTCAGATTATCCGTGCTCATAAACCCGTCTTCTTGAATCTATTCTATTAAATTTATG
Source organism: Bermanella sp. (assembly GCA_034112345.1). GTDB lineage: Bacteria > Pseudomonadota > Gammaproteobacteria > Pseudomonadales > Oceanobacteraceae > Bermanella. Next base: position 4,277 of record JAWUVN010000013.1, read on the forward strand.
TAATAGCATCATGAAATGCTCAGTGGCATTTCAATCAAGGTTAAACAACCTTGTTCATTATTGCTCAGTGAAACCCGGCCGCCCAGTCTAGAGATGCTGTTATGGCTTAATAATAAGCCAATGCCTAAACCATTTTCAGATAACTGAGGTTCTATAGGTAAGTTAAAGTCAGCATGAATGCCATCACCGTTATCTTGAATACTGATGTTCCAGTTCTGTGCTTCCCAAGATAATACAATCTTTATGGGTAACCCACTTTGATCTGAGTCTTGTGCATTGTCTAATAAATTAATAATAGCTTGCTGCAAAACTAACGGGTATTGAACCGTAGGCGTATCGGTGGCATCACTCAATTGGGTGCTGCCTAAGTTAGTGGTAAAATTAGCCGTGGGGCGCATTAATAGCCATTGCTGAAGCACATCATGTATAAACAAGGTTAAGGGTTTTGACTCACTTTGCTCTAATTGGGTTTGCTGAGTAAGCTTTTTAAGCTTCTCGTGGCATAGGTTAATTTGATCACGCATGATGGCCAAATCTTGTTTGATATCACTGCTTAGTGAATCATCTAAAATCAAATCGTGGTTAATTACTTTTAGTGTGGTCAGCGGAGTGCCAATTTCATGGGCAGTGCTAGCGGCTTGGCTGGCCAATAACATAAGGTGTTCGTTCTGAATGCTTTGCTCTCTAAAGTAGGCGGTTTGCTGCTCTTGGTGTTTTAAATCCAATCCCATTTCTACTACAAAGTACGCAATAAACAACGCACTTAAAGTAAATGTAAACCACATACCAATGATATGAAAACTCAAACCCAGTTCAGCCAGTTGCTTGTCTAATGGGTATAGCGGCATATAAAAGAATAACAGCAAGCCATACGCAATCATTGCGATCATTGTTAATACCCAGGTAGGCAGCCAGCTTAGCGTGGCGGCGCTAATCACAATGGGCACAAGCAGATAAGTAATAAAGGGGTTGTTGGCACCACCTGTAAAGTACATTAAAAATATAATTAAAATACTGTCGGCTAATAAGTATGAAAAAATCTCATACTTATAAATGCGTTGGTGCCGTGCACGGTGTAGGTTTAAAACACTTAAACCACCCATGGTAAACAGGATACTCCAAGCGGCTAAGCTTTGAATAGAATCGCTGGTGTGTAAACCCAGCAAAGCAAGCGCAATAGCAAACCCAATACAGGTAATAAAGCGCAATACAGCAAGGCGCTTAATGTTTCTAAGGGTGGCGGTAGGCGATACGTTTTCTATCAAAACTTAGAATCCTTAAGCAACACATAAGGCTCTAACAAGTGGTGCTTAATAATGGCCACTGCTTCTGATTCGTTACGATCTAATAACGCCTTCATTAAGGTGTCGTGTTCTTTTTGGTTCGCATCAAATACTTGGTTGTTCAGCATGTGCTGGTTTAACCACAAATTACGATAGCGCGACGCTTTCTCATACAGGCTTTTTCTTACTTGCATTAAATGGGCAGACTCACATCCCATGCACGCCGCATGATGAAACGCCTGATGCTTGGCTTCCCATAGCTGAATGTGGCTACGGGCTTGTTCTTGTTCGTTCGATTGAGCTGACTCTAATAAATGTGCCGCTTTTTTAAGCTGGTGATCGGCGGCAACAATGTTGGCTTCCCACTCATCATCCCCTAATTGAATCGCTTGGCTAATGCACAAGGCTTCAATGTGGGCACGCGTATGATAAATGTCTTTAAGTTCTTCATGGGATATAGGGTGCACACGAAAACCGCGCTGGTTTTCAACCACCACCAATTGCTCAACAATTAATTGCGACAAGGCTTCACGTAGCGGGCTAACACCCACGTTATAGCGCTCCTTCAGGCGCGCCATCTTCAGCTTTTCACCGGGAACAAAGTATCCGGTTAAAATATCGTGTTTCAGTTGATCAATAACCTGCCCAGCAAAATTCATCGAATCTTGATTAATAGGCAATGCTGCACCTTGAGTGGCATTTTGCATGGTGTGAGCGTATCCATAGTCACGTGGCAGTGCCTGCATTCTACTGAATACTGGTATTAGGGTAAATAGCGTCTAAAATCTGCAGTGTTGACATAACACTGTAATGTCGACATTATTTGCTGGTACATCACAATATCAACAAGATAACGATTTAGCAGGGGGTTGTATGCCACAGGCAGCGTCATATACAGGGTTCAATATTCAGTCTCACACCAAAAGCCCAAGGCTGAAAGTGGTGACGCTAGACGCAAGCACCATAAACGCCTTTCAAGCCGAAACTCAACAGTGGGGCGTGCAAGCACTAGAATATAAGCCTTTCTTAAGGTTTGCGATTGCTAACCAACTAAACCAATGTTGCGGTGGCCAACTGCAAGACCAGTTACAAAACATCATTCATGACCGTGCCAGCGGGGCCTTTCTGCTTCAGTTTGAATCACCTAAGCAGGGTGCCGTTACAGAGCAAGACAGCGATACCGATTTTTACGTAAAGTTATCCACCGCCGTATCCCACCTAATAGGCCTATCTAACTTTGATTCCATGGGGGGCAAATACTACGCACGCTTTACCGTAAAAAATGATGACAACAGCGACAGCTACCTAAGACAAGCCCATCGCCGCATGGAACTGCACAACGACGGCACCTACGTAAACGAACGCACCGACTACGTACTCATGATGAAAATGGCCGAAAAAAATATGGAAGGGGGCAACTCCCTCATCCTGCACCTAGAAGACTGGCAAGACCTAAACACCTTTGTAAACGACCCCGTCTCACAACAAGACATAGAATGGAGCGCACCGCCCAGCAAGCAAGTACAAGGTAAGGTATACCATCCCGTGTTTTTTGAAAAAGACGATCAGGGTTTGCCCCATATGTTATTCATTGATCAGTTCGCCAACCCAAAAAACATGCAGCAAGGTTTGTACTTACACAAGATGGGTGAATCCCTAGAAGCCGAGCAAAACTGCATCAGCGTGCCCGTGCCAGTGGGATCCATGTTAGTGATACATAATCACCGCTGGTTACATGGCCGCGACCAATTTATGTCAAACCCTGGATTAGAGCGGGAGCTTCTAAGACAGCGCGGCCATTTTACGGAATAATGGCAATCAGCTTCAAAAGATTCAGCGTGATAAGAATAAGGGTTTAGTAATAATGATGTATGACTACGTAATCATTGGTGGCGGTATAGTGGGTGTATCTACCGCGTGGCAGTTAAAGCAACGCCATCCCGATTGCAGCGTGTTATTGCTAGAAAAAGAAACACAACTAGCCGCCCATCAAACCGGACATAACAGCGGCGTCATACACGCAGGTGTGTATTACAAGCCCGGCATTTTAAAATCCGACTTTTGCAAAGCCGGTGTCGATGCCACCATAAACTTTTGCAAACAACACAATGTCCCGTTTGATCAATGCGGCAAACTGCTGGTGGCCACCAACCCATTAGAATATGAACGCATGCTGGATTTGCAAACACGCTGTGGCATTAATGAAATTGAAGCTGAACTGTTAACACAAGAGCAACTAAAAATCCTAGAGCCAAACATTCAAGGCATAGGCGCATTGTTTGTTAAAAAAACAGGCATCGTCAACTACCGCTTATTAACCCAAACCATGGCAAAGCAATTTGAAGACATTGGGGGGGTGGTGCAATTAGAATCAGAAGTCACCGCCATGCACGAAACACCAAGCTCGGTGCAAATAACAGTGCGCAATCATCAATCAGAAAATACAATCAATACCCGCTTTTTAGTCAGCTGCTCAGGTTTAATGGCCGACCGCTGTACCCGCATGCTAGGCATAAAAACCGATTTTCAAATCATTCCGTTCCGCGGTGAATATTATCAACTGCCCGCTAAACATAACGGCATCGTCAAACACCTAATTTATCCCATTCCCGATCCCGACTTACCATTTTTAGGGGTACACCTAACCCGGATGATCGACGGCTCGGTAACCGTAGGCCCTAACGCAGTACAAGGTGGGAAGCGCGAAGGTTACGGAAAAATAAACATCAGTCTGCGCGACATAAAAGACATGGTGTTATTTAAAGGATTTTGGAAAGTCCTTAAAAATAATTTAAAAACCGGCCTAGTAGAAACCTACAACTCGTGGTGGAAACCCGGTTACCTAAAAACCGTACAAAAATATTGCCCTAGCTTAACGCTGGCGGATTTAAAACCGTACCCCGCTGGCATACGCGCACAAGCCGTCATGGAAAATGGCGACCTAGTGCATGACTTTTTATTTGCAAATAGCGCGCGCAGTTTGCACGTATGCAATGCCCCATCGCCCGCCGCCACATCGGCCATGCCCATTGGGAATTATATTTGCAATAAGATCGAGGATCAGCAGAAGTGTTGAACTAAATGTTAGCGCTATGAATAAGGCTGAGTGTCAGTGAAATAGCTAGATTTCAAATCGATTAACAATTTTAACTAGGTCTTCAGTCATCTTACTTATGTCATCGCAAGCTTTT
>JAWUVN010000014.1:0-14142 GCA_034112345.1 Bermanella sp.
ATTTCTTCTTTGATAATTATTATGAAACTGTCGTCAATGAATCGCGAAGCATTCATAGATTTAAAGTCAATATAAACAAAGAGAATTCGATAAAAATATATAACACTCTTTTACAATCAATGAACTCCTCATATGAATACAATTTCCTCTTAAAGAACTGTTCATCTGAATCCATAAATCTTGTAAATAAATACAATGGATTAACAGATATACAAGAATATCTCCCCTCAAAACAATTAAGAAAACTCTTAAATGAAAACGTCATCACATATGCAAATAGCTTTATTCCTTCAAATATAGAACAAGAAGAAATATCAACTGTGGAAAATAATTTAAATACTGTGGTTTATGATAAATCCTCAGCTTTATCGCTAGGAAATAATAAATTTGGCATCAGCTTATATAAGAGCCCCAGACCATTTGAAAGTTCGAGTCCAACGTTTAGCCATACTGAACTTCTTAAGTTTGAATCAAATTTTATTGAGAATACTCAGAGTGTAATATTAATTGATAAACATTCAACTGCAAAAATCAGCAGTGGCAAGCCCAGCTTAAAGCTAAAGCTTGGCTATAATGTAGACAATCAACTATATGCAGGGATAGGACACATCTATGAAAATATTGGGATTGATACTCTGCTAGGGTATTCTGATGACTTAGGCTGGAGCAGTTTTAACAGTTTTAACATCAAACATAAAATGATAGATTTTTCTGTTGGATTTCAATCTAGTACTCTTAAGAATCATACATTCATGGATATTAACGTCCACCTAACAGAGAGACTCTCATTATCATTAAGCTCAAATGAAAATAATAATGACCTTATCGTACTCTATCTTTTTTAGAACCATTCTCTAATAAAAAATTAATAAAACACCCATACTAAGAGAAATGAATTAGGGCGCCCACGCCGACTTGCAATAGCATCTTAATTTTTCAACTTTCTTCGTATTTAGCCTAGACTCTCTTTAATGCACCCTAACTAAAACAAGAATGACATTGCTTAAGATGGGGCCTATTAGTTACTTTATTAGTTAATCCAAATGCTCTTCCAAAAAAAGCCGAGTCTAATGACTCGGCTTTTTTTTGGTCATAGATAAGGTTATTGCTTAACCTTCCCAAATACCAGCACCATCATCAGTCCAACAGCGATCGAAGTGGCACCCACTGGCACACTGTACTCCCAGCCATCTATCCCGCGAACCAACCAAGTACCATTTATAACTAACGCTAATCCTAACCACCAGTTAAGCGGCTTTTTAAACCAATTTAATAATTCAGGTTAATTCATATTACTCATGGTTAAAGCACCTTACTTGAAAATTCATGGCTGGCATCTAATGTAGTTTTTACGATATCGCCACTTTCTAACGGACCAACACCTGCAGGGGTTCCGGTTAAAATCACATCCCCCGGCTGAAGCGTAAAGTACTGACTGATATAACTGATCAGCTTTGGTATCGATGTAATCATTTGATCACTGTAACCGTCTTGCATCATTTCGCTGTTTTTTTCTAAGCGTATTTGAATACTATTTTTATCACGTATTTCTTCAAGTGGCAGCCAACTGGATAATGGGCAGGCACCGTCAAATGCCTTGGCCATTTCCCACGGTTGTGATTTTTCTTTTAATTTATCTTGAACATCACGCAAGGTTAAATCCAAAGCCACGCCCACATGGCTTACGCACGACCAGGCTTCGTCTTCACTGATGTTTTTTGCTTCGGTATTTATTAGCAGCGCAATTTCTACTTCATGATGCACTGAGCCCTGATTTTTTGGAATGCTAAATGGTTTTTCAAGCGGCACGGCACTTGTGGCGGGCTTAATAAAAAGAATAGGGCTTTTAGGTATTTCATTACCCAGCTCTTTTGCATGTGCAGCATAGTTACGGCCTACACAAACAATTTTACCAAGGGGTAAATCTATTGTTTGGTTTTGAATGGTTTTATGTTGAAACATGATTGTTACACTTCAAGAAAATGAGAAACACTTTCGCTGTAGGAGTCGAGCCCTGCTCGCGAAAACAATATTTTAATTATTATCCAGAGGAACAAATGGTAAGAATCCAAATTAGAATATTCACCACCCAAACAGAAGCATTAAAGGTAAGCTTCTGGTTTCGCGAGCAGGGCTCGACTCCTACAGTTTTGTTGTAAAATATACGGCGCCGCTTTAACCCAATTAGAATGAGTATAACGTAGGACTGGCGAGGCAAGTGCTTGTCGAGAGATAGGATTTTAGCGCCCTAAATGACTTTCTCAAGAAAAAGACATAACAAAGCCAGTACAAGTTAGGCCGTTACATATCGATTACTTTGCCTGGGTTCATTATATTCTTCGGATCAAACCCGGCTTTCATAGCACGCATGTAATCCAATTCGACCGCTGAGCGTGTGTATTCTAAGTACGGCTTCTTGGTCATTCCCACACCGTGCTCTGCTGAAACTGAACCCTGATATTTTTCTACAATCTCAAATACCCAAGTGCTGACTTTTGCACACTTCTCAAAAAATTCTTCTTTGGCTAGGTCGTCTGGCTTAAGGATATTTAGGTGTAAGTTACCGTCACCGATATGTCCAAACCAAATGATTTCAAAATCTGGGTATTCTTTGGTTACTACTTCTTCGATTTCATTTAAGAAAGGCGGTACTTTTGAAACAACAACTGAGATATCGTTTTTATACGGCGTCCATTCAGCAATGGTTTCTGAAATGTCTTCACGTAAACGCCAGAGGTTTTTCGCTTGAGTTTCGCTTTGCGAAACCACACCATCGATAACCCAGCCTTCTTCCATGCAATGTTCGAATAATTCCATGGCAATGTCCATATCGGAATCACTTAACGTTTCGAATTCAATCAACGCATAATATTCAGCTTCGGTTTCAAACGGGGCAGGTACATCACCACGTGCGATTACCTTGCTCATGGCTTTATGCGAGAAAAACTCAAACGCCGTTAAATCCATTTTGCCTTGATACGCGTGCAAAACACTCATAATGGCGTCTAGCTCTGGCACACCTAATACCAATACATTCAGATTTTTTGGTGTACGAGTTAAGCGCATGGTGGCTTCTGTCACAATACCAAGCGTGCCTTCGCCGCCGATGAATAACTGGCGCAAGTCATAACCTGTGTTGTTTTTAACAAGGTCTTTGTTTAGCTCTAAAATATCGCCTTTGCCGGTTACAACCGTTAAGCCTGCAACCCAGTCACGGGTCATGCCGTATTTAATTACTTTAATGCCGCCAGCATTGGTGCCTATGTTGCCACCAATTTGGCTTGACCCTGCTGATGCAAAATCCACAGGGTAATACAAACCTTGTTCTTCAGCGTAGTTTTGCAGCTGTTCAGTAATCACACCTGCACCACAATGCACGGTGCGGTCTGTCATGTTGAAGTCAGTCAGCTTATTCATACGATCCATGGCCACAACCACTTCACCATTTGACGCCACAGCACCTGCACTCAGGCCCGTACGGCCGCCACTTGGTACAATGGCAAAGTCCAGCTCGTTAGCGGCTTTAATAATATCGGCCACTTCTTCTGTGCTGCTTGGGAATGTGATAGCTAATGGCTTTGGCGCATAGATTTTGGTCCAGTCTTTACCAAACGTTTCTAAGCTGTCTGCGTCAGTTTTAACTTTGTCGTCACCTACAATGGCTTGTAGACGGTTTAGAATTTGCTCTTGGCTCATGAATTTACCTTGGTCGTTCGGCGGTTTCTGCTCTGTATGGGCCATATATGGGCCGAATATGAGGCAATTGCATGCTTACATGCATACATTTCGATACCGCAGGGGCTTCAATAAAGGGCGGATATGATACCATACGCGCCTTAATTTGATGACTAAGATTTAGGTCCTGTACTTCACCACTTCGTAAATCGACTGGTAAATGACCTAAGGCTAAGAACAAAAGCCCTTAAAAAGCCTGATCAACACTGGCTGTAATACGGATTTTAGCCCGCATAAACATGAAGTAAGAGCCTGCTTAGCAGCTCGAAAAAACGAATTTACAATACTGACTAAAGGCTCGAAGATGACTGATAATTCTTTGGATAAAAGCAAAATCCGCATTCTTTTGTTAGAAGGCGTTCACCAATCTGCTCTAGATACTCTAGCAAATGCAGGCTATACCAACATTGAGTACGTTAAAACGGCTCTAGCGGGTGATGAGCTTAAAGCCAAAATTAAAGATGCTCACTTTGTCGGTATCCGTTCACGTACTCAGTTAACTGAAGATGTATTCCAAGCGGCTGAAAAGCTAATTGCCGTAGGTTGCTTCTGCATCGGTACTAACCAAGTTGATCTAACTGCAGCTTCCATTCGTGGTATTCCAGTATTCAACGCACCTTATTCAAATACTCGTTCAGTTGCTGAACTAGTATTGGCCGAAGCCATCTTAATGTTGCGCGGCATCCCAGAAAAAAGCACCGTTTGCCACCGTGGCGGCTGGATCAAGTCTGCAGTAGGCAGCTACGAAATCCGTGGTAAAACAATGGGCATCGTAGGTTACGGCAGCATTGGTAGCCAATTGTCTGTTCTTGCTGAAAGCATGGGCATGAACGTTATCTTTTATGATGTAATTACTAAATTACCTCTAGGTAACGCCACTCAAGTTGAAACAATGGATGAGCTTCTAAACAAAGCTGACATCGTTTCATTGCACGTACCAGAAACCACTGATACAAAAGACATGATGGCCGCTGCAGAGTTTGCCAAAATGAAACAAGGCGGCTTATTCATTAACGCGGCTCGCGGTACAGTTGTTGATATTCCTGCATTGGCTGATGCTATTAAATCTGGTCACATTGGCGGTGCGGCAATCGACGTATTTCCTGCTGAACCTAAAGGCAATGATGATGAGTTTATTTCTGAACTACGCGGTCTAGACAACGTAATTCTTACACCGCACATTGGTGGCTCTACTCAAGAAGCACAAGCAAACATTGGTAAAGAAGTAGGCGAAAAATTAGGAACCTACTCTGATACAGGTGCGACATTATCGGCTGTTAACTTCCCACAAGTTTCTTTACCACAGCATGGTGACTTCCACCGTATTTTACACATCCACTCAAATGTACCGGGTGTGTTGAACTCTATTAACGCAATCTTTGCTGAAAACAACATCAATATCCTAGGCCAGTTCTTACAAACAACGGCTGACATTGGTTATGTTGTAATTGATGTTGAAGCGTCTGCTGGACCTCTAGCCCTTGAAAAAGTACTAGAAGTTGAAGGCACTATTCGTGCACGAGTGCTTTTCTAAAATTTAATTTAGAACATACCGTCCTAGCTCACTATGTGAGCGACATAAAAAAACCGCTATTATGATTAATAGCGGTTTTTTTGTAGGTTTAATATTTCTAAATGATTAGAACTTAAAACCCAATCCTAAAGATAAGTTACTTAGGGCATCTCCACCAAGATACTTTGAGTATGCAGCTTCAATTGTCCAAGACTTAGTAGGCGTAAAACTAATACGAGGCTTAAGATACAACCCCATATCAACATCGATATCTTCAACAGGGCAATCAGCGCAATTACTTACAGATCGGTCTGCAGCTAATAGCTCATAACCAGCAAGAATATCAACATTTAAGTTCGCAAGCGCCTTATAACGGTAACCCGCTTCAAAGTTAAACATCATTCCAAATGCTTCAGCCTTTTCAACACCTGTTGAACCATCTTCATATCGAACAGGATAGAAATTTGGGTCTTTGTCATCTACCAAAGCAAAACTCGCCCCAACCCCCATCAAAATAGAATCATGCTGCCCCTGCCAGTAACCACCTAAATAAGAAAAACTATCACCTATTTGGTTTGTTTGAGCGATGGCACTATCGATAGATACACTGCCTAATAATAGGCCCGCAGATGAAGACTGGAAGAATTTACTAGCCTTATCATCACTATTTGATATAGCCATTGAGTTTGATGATACTAAAATCAAAAACAAAATTGCTGATATATTTTTCATATTTTTACTTCCCTATTAAATATTTAAACTTACAGATTGAAATATCGTTTAAATCATGTACAAACAGCATTTAAGCTAATCCATACTTAATAACCATTAAAAAATATTCAACAGATAATACTGCGATAAAATTAAACTTTGGCGTTGGTTATTATTAATATATTTCAACTGTCATCGCAGAATCCAATATAGCCTCTGTCGATAAAATGGACTTTATCATAATTAAATAAGTAAAATATACATCTAAGAAACAATACAATACTAAGTTTTAAAATATGTACAAAAATAATACTAAAAGTAAATTTTCACTATCAAATTATAAATATAAATATACATAATAAATTTAACCTAGTTCAACTAATCACACTAAATCCAATACTCGTTAGATTACAACTGACATTAAGTACCAGCTACCCCCTTAGCCCTTGAAAAATAACTAACAGTTGAAAGTGTTATTCACACATGTCTTTTTCCTAATTAACTTTAGATCAACACTGTGCGAGTTATTCCGGTAATTTAAAAATGCTGTTCATAATAGATTGTTTTTTTTCTGCCATGCCTTAGGCGATAACCCAAACCATGTTTTGAATGCTCGGCTAAACGCTGCTAAATCGTTATAGCCTAAATCTAAAGCCAAATTACTGAGACTGGTCGATCGGCAGGTGAGATGCTGGTTTGCCAAGCGCTGACGTACACTCTGCAAGACATCACCATATGATGTTTCAGATGCTTTAAGTTTCTCCTGAAGATTTCGTGGATGAATCCCAACGATCTTAGCAACGGTATCTAAATTACATTCCCCTGTGGGCAATAAAGCTGTAATTGCTTTTTGTGTATTCTCATGAATATCTCTACCTTCATCAGATATAAGCCAGTTTCTACGCCATGACTCACTGATAACTCTACGCTCTGATGATTGAAGGCAAATAGGTTCTACTAATATTGAAGCCGGATAATAAATCGCATTATGTTTTGAGCTAAACGACACTGGGCAATTAAAGACGCTATCAAATAATGGGGTTCGGTAGGATTCACTAAACGTTAAATCAACTTGAACAGGGTTGTACACTTTTCCTAAAAGCTGGTTAACACAATTTGAAATTAAGGCGATAAGTAACTGATAGTTTTGTCGACAATCAATTTGATGATGAAAATCATACTCGAATGCTATCTCAAGTAGATCATCTTTTATTGTGGCGGTTACGGTTCCGCCTTTTGCGTGAAAGTTTAAATTTCTTTTTACCAAGTCCATTGCCTCTCCAGCGGTTGCTTGAATAAAAAGCAGTGGAGCAAGCGCCCCAAATACACCTACACCTTGTGATAAACCCAATCGCAAACCGAAATCCCTTAACTTACAGCGGTCTGCAGAATACAAAAACAATTCAATAAGTTGTTTGTAGGATACATAAAGGTCAGGGTTTTCAAGCACCTCCCTATCAAGTCCAGCGTGCTCTAACAGGTCAAAAGGGTTTTGACCATGCTCTCTCACTAGATCTGAAAAGCCTAATAAGCTCCCGCACCTCGCAAAATATTCCAAATCTCAACACTCGTGATATATCAAATATGTACTCGTATTATAACAATATTTAGGAATGGGATGTCTATATATTTTCGTGCTAGAACGACGCTTCAAACATTACACAATAACAGGATTAAACGGTGAGAGTTTTCAATGACTAAGCATGTATGGCAGACCCTTATTAAAGGCGGCATGGTTTTCGACGGTACAGGGCAAAATCCTAAAGTGGAAGACATTGCTATTGCTAATGGCAAGATAGCGATGCGTGGGAAAAACTTAGATGGGGCACTCGCCGAAACGGTTGTGAATGCAAAAAGCCAGTGGGTCATGCCTGGATTTCTTGATATTCACACTCATTTGGATCTTGAAATTGAATTGTCCCCCGGTTTAGAAGAAGTGGTTAGACACGGCACAACAAGCGTTTTGATTGCTAACTGCTCCCTTGGTTTAACATTTGGTGCACAACGAAAAAATGGTGAAGACCCGATTGTTGATTGCTTTGCTCGGGTAGAGAATATCCCAAAACATGTTCTTAGCGCGGCGGCTGACAAAATTGATTGGACTTGCAGTTCTGGTTACTACAAACATTTAGATGCAGTACCAACCGGCCCAAACATTATCCCAATGATCCCTCACTCTATGTTACGTGTTGAGGTTATGGGACTTAAAGGGTCTGTTTCACGCCAACCAAACAACCTTGAACTCAAGCAAATGGCAAGCTTAGTAGAAGAAGGTATGAAGCAAGGTTATATAGGCATGTCTACTGATGCCTTGCCTTTTCACTACTTGTCCAATGATCCCAATCGAAGAATTCGTATCCCTTCTCAATGGTGCTCTTGGAAAGAATTGAAAGTTTTGACTGATGTTGTGCGCCGCTATGATCGCGTTTGGCAAGCAACCCCAGAAAAAGATAGCCCTTTAGAAGTTGTTAAAAGCTTTGCATTAACCAGTGGCCGATTATTTGGTAAGCCCCTAAAGGTAACGGCTGTAGCGGTTATGGATATGGCAACGCACTCAGGTTTAGTGGGTATGTCAAAAACGTTAAGCGGCTTCCTTAATTCTTGGGTATTAAAAGGCAATTTCTATTTCCAAGTACTGGCCTCGCCATTCAAAGTTTACTGGGATGGTCCTATCAACCCTTTAGCAGAAGAAATACCAATATTTAGAGAATTAAACGAATTGGACCTAGAGGATAAACAAGGGCGTCTAGACTTACTGTCGGACCCTGAATATCGAAAACGTTTTAGAAAAATGTGGATGCATGGAAAGCAGGGCTTTAATATCGCCAACCTTTTCCGAAAATTAAACCGAGAAGAATTCTCTTTTTCACGAAAGCTGAATGAGATGGTAATTTATTCAGGTGGTTGTGAAAATTGGGTTGGTGAAACAATGGCTGAACTTCAGAAAAGAGTCACCCAATGGCAACGTTTTTCCACAGGCGCTCGAAATGCTGAAGAAGAGTCTCATTTTTCAAAGTTTCCAGAAAATTCAAAAGACGAAGTGGATTTTATTTTACATGTTTTTTCTGAATATGATTTAGGCCTACGATGGACTTATGTATCAGCCAATCGGAATAAAGAAATCACAGAAGACCTATTATTTGATGAACGATTCTTGCCTGGTTTTAATGACTCAGGTGCACATTTAACCAACTTGGCATTCAACGATGCAAACCTATGCGGATTACAGATGGCTCAATCTAGAGGGTTGGAAAAAGTTTCGAGTTTAGTAAAACGCTTAACCCGACTGCCCGCTGACTTTCTTGGCATTGATGCAGGCAGAATAGACGTAGGATCGCAGGCTGATGTAATCATCATTGACCCATATGCTCTCGCTTCATATAAAAGTGATGCGCAAACCAAGTTTATATGGCGTGAAGACATTGCGAATGAACAAATCGTAAAAAGATCCGATGGTGTTGTTACCCATTCTTGGATTGCCGGAAATTTAGCATGGACCAGTGAATATGGTGCAAGTAAAGATCTTGGTGTTAAAAAATTCGGGCGAGCTGTCAGAGCTATCAATGGCAGTAATCAATAACAAGCTCCCTGGATTCAGGTTTGAGATGGTTTATGAAAAAATCAAAAGAAAAACAATATGATATTCATGAAGACTATCAAGGCTTGCCAAGAATTACGTTGAATTTTTTCAGTGTGCAAATCCCGATTATTAACGGGTTACACGCAATAATAAGAAAGTTTAGCGCACTGAACTTGCCAAAAGATGTTCTTTCAAAAACGATTAAAATTGATAGAGAAGATGGACCACCCATAAAATCTATCATGTTTGAGCCCCGAGATAAGCAAGGGAAAAAGCCATTACTTGTTTATTTCCATGGGGGTGGCTTTGCCATCACGTATTCTAAAAAGCATATCGAATTTTGTCGGAAATATGCAATACAGACTGGTTGCTCCGTCATGTTGGTAGATTATAGATTGACGCCGATGAACGGCTTCCCGAAACCTTTTAATGATGGTTACACTTCTCTTGAATGGGCAATATCTAATGCAGATACACTCAATATAGATAAGTCAAAAATCGCAGTAGGAGGGGATAGTGCAGGAGGCTGTATTGCCGCAGGCGTTGCGCAAAAAGCACTAGATAACAACCTAAAATTATGTGGGCAGTTGCTAGTATATCCGGCTTTAGATTACAGGTGCATTACAGAGAGCGCCAATATATACAAAGATGTACCAATTTGGAATTCTGAATCCAATCGTAGAATGTGGAAGGCTTATCTAGGCAATAGCCCCCTATGGGCTATACCAGAATATGCATCACCAGGTTTGAGAGAAAACCTTTTAGGATTACCAGATACATATATTGAAACGGCAGAATTCGACCCACTAAGGGATGAAGGAAAGCTCTATTCTGAAAATTTGACGTCTGCCAATGTAGATGTAACAACAAATAACACTAAGAGAACAGTTCATGGATATGACAGCTGGGGGAAGAGTAATACATATTCCCAAAGAGCATTCATTGCGCGCATAGAATTCCTGAAAAAAATATTTTCAAAACCACTTATTGATCAATCATAAATTAAGTGGTTTTAAAAAAACTCATATGAACTGTATCAATTAATAAAACTTTCAAAAGGAGTTAAAATAAGAATGGAAGGATTAATAACAAATAAGACGCCAGAAAATACAACAGGTGACTCTTATGATCGGCCATCATACCGTAAATATGTACTGTTTATGCTGATGCTCGTGTATATGCTGAATTTCGTAGACCGACAGTTAATCGTTATTCTCCAAGAATCTATAAAAGCAGACCTTGGATTTTCTGATACACAATTAGGCATTATGTCGGGATTTGGATTTGCACTATTTTATGTTTTATTTAGCATCCCAATTGCACGATTAGCCGACCATGGGAACCGTCGAAATATCATTGCTGCTTCACTTGCGCTCTGGAGTTTGATGACGGCGGTATGTGGCTTTACCAATAGCTTTATACAAATGATGCTTGCTCGTATGGGAGTGGCAATTGGTGAGGCAGGTGGTTCTCCCCCAGCCCTTTCAATGATTTCAGATATTTTCCCAGAAAAACGTCGTGCAACAGCTATTTCTATTTTCACCTCTGGAATTTACTTTGGATTGATTCTTGGTTTTGTCTTTGGTGGTTTGTTAGGGCAAATATATGGATGGCGAGTGGCGTTTTTTGTCATTGGGTTTCCTGGAGTATTGCTCGCCATTATTTTGCTTCTCACTGTTAAGGAACCTCTTCGTAAAGAAAATGGCAGTAGCGGGCTTGCATTAGGAATGACAGAAAAACAAGGATTTGTAGAAGTATTAAAGGCTCTTTGGAAAAGAAAAACCTTTCGATATATCGCACTTGCCGGAGGTGCTACCAATTTTGCCAGTTATAGCATAATCAATTGGATGCCTTCTTATTTATTAAGAGAATTTGATCTCACCATGGCTGAAGTGGGCATATGGATGGGACTTGCAACGGGCTTAGGCGGCATCATTGGAACAATCGGTGGCGGGCTATTGGTTGATCGTTTAATTACATTTGATCGCCGTTGGTATGTTTGGTTTCCATTAATTAGCACTATGTGCGCGCTTGTTATTGGAATATTCATGTTGAACTCAGGCAATCCATTTGTAGCAATTGCTCTTGGAGGTTTCTCAACTATTCTTTTTTCAAGTTGGCTTCCTTCAGTTTTGGCGGCATCTCATGGCATCGTTAATAACCAAACTCGTGCACAGGCTACTGCTGTTTTATATTTTGCTTTAAACATTATTGGAATGGGATTTGGTCCAGCTGCTGTCGGATTAATAAGCGATTCCTTGGGCATGTTTGAAGGCGGTACTTCTTTAAGGATCGCTATGATGGCAAGTATCATAATCGGTGTATTTTCTGCGAGTATATTCTTTTATAAATCAGGAAAGACAATCATTAACGATATGGACAGTGTAAATTCTCAGAACACACATTCATAATAAAAGGATACTGAAGAAAATTTTAGGTTCCTAGGGCATAAAAAATCCGACTCTGAAATGTGGCGGATTTTTTATGTAGCTCTAAATATTTAAAATTTAATGCGTACCTATTCCCGGGCGATAACGGCGCTCTACATGCTTTTCTAATTCAAAACGATCAAATAAAACGGCTCGTTCTTGCTGTTCAGCGAACATATCCATTTGGTCATTATAATGAGGTGATGATTCATCTAGTGTGGCGGATCCATATTGATGGCTGGCTTCACTGCTCACTAATCCATTTTCATCCCACGACACAAACATCATGAATCCATCCCCTGCAATGTTCTCAATTTGTCCCTTATCATCCATGTCTTTACCGTACACAGCCCTTAAGATATCAGGGCCACCACTGATGGCTAAGTTTTTATCTGAATGCATCAATCTATATACATCCCCATACGCGACGTTGTAGCTTCCGTGGTGTGCAACTAATGATTTAACTGCATTTTTAAACGCCTTAGTAATCTCTTTCATTTCAACCTTTTCGCCCCTAGCTTTTTGTATCGGCGCCAAGGTAAGCACCGCCAGTGCCGCTCGTGTATTGGTTTTATGTGTGGATAAGTTCCAACGCTTTAATGCATATAAAGCTTTGGTTTCAACGTCAGTGAACCCAAAACCCATTTCGTATTCCAGCCAAATTTTTAAGTATTGTATTTGGTTCGATTCAGGATGATAGGCAAGATCGTATTTCACATCTTTCAATAATTCCTGAGATATCAATTTGTAAGGTTTAAGACGTGATTCTATTTGCAATGCGCGATTAGTCACAAATGTTTCGATACCCATTGATGCGGGATACTGACTTGCTTGGGCGTCATCATCACCATCGGTTGCAATCCATGGTGGATTATTAGCGTTGTATACCAAGCCTGACCTTGGATTTACCGTTTTTGGCATAAAAGAAAATGCTCGATACTCCGTCCAAATTAATTCAGAACGATCACCGGGTAAAATTTTATCCCATTGCCAACCCTCAATACGATCTGGAAACATAGCGTTGTAATAATGAGCCACGTTACCGTTTTTATCTGCGTATACAAAGTTAATACTGGGCATAGCATTGAGTTTTAAGGCTGCTTCAAACTCTTGTTTATTCGTGGCCTTGTTCATTGTGAACATGGATTCCAGCGTTTTAACATTATTCATACCTGCCCAGCGTAAGGCATACATACCGTGGTCTGTTTCCATAACCGGCCCGTGATCGGATATTTTAATCTCTTTTTCAAACGTCCAACGAACAGGTCCGAGCAGTTTCACCAACATCTTGGCTGTTTTGGTTTTAAACGTTTTCCACTGCCCATCTAATAAATATTGATTGTCGTTTTCAGGGTTAATGGTCAGCTTATAGATATCCACTAGATCGGGTTTATTCACAGTATTCGCCCAACCTAGGTGATCATTGTGACCATGAATAATTAAAGGCGCACCCGGAAAAGTAGAACCCACCATATTCCAACCCTCTTCACTGTGTAAGCGGGCTTCATACCAAGCCACTGGGCCCGTTAAAGGTTGGTGACTATTGACTAACAAGTGGGTGTTTCCATCTTCTGAACGATGAGGAGCAATCGCAATACCTTGGCTGCCAATGGGTAAATTTTGTTCGGGTTGCCATGTAAGCCCTGCTTCTGTTTTTGCAAGTTCATGAGGCATCTCTGGGTTAATGAGATCTCCCAGCACCTGATCAAACCCGTAAAACATAGGGGTTTTAAATGTAAAACCCGCAATGATGTCTTTGGCTGATGCGGGTAGAAAATAACGACTCACTTGATCTGGGTTTTCTGCTGCGTATACGTTCACACCATCCGCATAGGCTTGTGCGATGTTCTTTATTTTTTCAGGTACTTGCTTGTCATAGTAGGTATCTACCGTATCCCAAACCCCCATAAACTGAACCACAAAATCGGTTTTGGCCGCCTTGTATCCTGTCTCTGCTGCCAACGTACCCCGTGTGGCCAACAGCACTGATTGCAGAGTATTAAAGTCATCTTCGCTTTGTGCATAACCCAAACCAAACGCAGTATCCACGTCTTTTTTTCCATACACATGGGGGATGCCTAAGGTGTCTCGTATGATTTCAACATCATACTGTTTGGCTTTAGCAATTAGGACACGGCCATCAGGAATTTTTGGTAAGGTTAAATAGGCGGCTA
>JAWUVN010000015.1:0-7016 GCA_034112345.1 Bermanella sp.
TCAAAACAAAAACCACTCACAAATGCTAATAGCATCATGACAAATAGTGGCGTGGTTAAAGCATCTGTCAAATTAGCACTAGGAACAGCCAAATTGGCCAGCCAAAAAACAATCAAGGGCATGATCATCATATGTGTAAACGCGTATAGGGCTAAACGCTTCTCTAGCCATTCACCACAAAAGAATTCAGCGCCCATCAAGCTTAAATAAACAAAGAGTATCAACCAAGAAAGCGTCGCGGCGCCAAGCGTAAAACCATCTGTATACACGCTAAAAACAAATTGCACGGCTATGGATATAACGGCTAATAATTTCAAGTGGTTTAATGTGATCAAGCCACTTTGCAACACCCGCTTAGGGTGGTTAAGGACATCTAACGCGTAGTCTTTATGCTCATCAAAAATTCTAATGACCAGAAAAAAGCTCCACGTAATTAAACAGATTAAAAGATCCACCAGTGAAAACTGTATTTCTTGCTCAAGTGCAGAGCGAGCCACCGTTGCACTGGTGAGGTACACCACAAAAAATAGAAGTGCATTGGCAAATGGGAAGCGTTCATTCATCCAGGCGATGATACGCTTTGGAAGAGGATCATTTATTACAATAGAGTGAGTCATTAAGTCCGTCCTTTATATTAATGCTGGCGGCGCTAACGACATGGGAGAGCACTCTTTATATTGTTCAAGCGTTAAGTTTTTATTACAGCCCTTTAATTAGCACACAATCATGGCTAATTCGGTCTACGGGTTTTCAGTGATTTTAACGGCTTGGAAAATAAACTCTTGTAGGTTCTGATGGTACCCTCATACCAGGCAGCCATTACAATCGAACAATAAATAATCAGCAGTAACACTTAAGAATTAGAAAAGGAATTTTATTGAGGAATCTAATCGTAAGGAGTGCAGACTTTAACGGTAGATAATCCCCCTGTTTTAATTGTCATTTATGCATTAAAAATAAAAGTCACGCGAACAACCAGACAATAAATTTCGGTTGTTTTTATTTATGCAAAGTACATAAAGTATTCTGACAAGTAAGAAAGATAAGAACTAAATAAATGAATATATTTAAATTTTTCGTTTGTTTTTAACCAAGGTTCCGTCATTATTTTTTAGGTTCCACGAATAAATAGCATAAAACTATGGTGGGTGACCAACTGACAATCAAACACCACTATTAAGTTATCCTGATAGTAAAAAATATAATCAATGCTTAATTTGTGAATTAAGTTAACCTTAAAAAACCATACAATTAAAGGTGACTTAATACGGTAACTACGCTCAAAAATTTTTGATGTATTCTCTTTACATGACTTACCCATAGATACAATAGCTAAACAATGTATCAACTTACATAACACACCCAATACCAATATTGCAGCCAACACATAAGCTAGCGAGATACTTTTTCTGTAAAATCAGCAACACCTCACTCACAATAGACACTACACGCCACGCATGTACGAATTGACTAGATATTGGCGTGTTTACACGCTGCACTTTTCTGTGCATTAATGAATACTAAAACTAAATACACATTCTCTAAACATTCACATAAGAATGACCAATATTAAAAGAGTACTTTGTTATGGTTGCTAGTCTTCAAGTAGAAATTACGGATATTCCTAATTTACAGCTCACACTGAATAATCAACGTGCTCAGTTTAATAAACAGCCCTATTCTGATTACACATCTCGTGTACAAGATCTAAAATCTTTAAAACGTATGCTGCTTGATAATCAAGAACTCTTTATCGAAGCCATGAGTAAAGACTTTGGACACCGCTGCACAGATGACAGCCGCATAGGCGACATATTAACCACAGTTTCTGGTATTAATTACAGTTTATCAAAACTTAAAAAGTGGATGAAACCCAAGTCTCGTCACATCGGTATTTTATTTCAACCCGCTAGCGGCAAAGTCATGCAGCAACCAAAAGGCGTGATCGGGATTATCACACCTTGGAACTATCCATTGTTTCTATCATTAGGCCCATTAACCGCCGCATTGGCTGCCGGTAATCGCGCCATGATTAAGATGTCAGAATATACCCCTCATACCAGTACCCTACTGGCAAAGCTTATGTCTGATATTTTCTCACAAGACAAAGTGGCCATTGTGGGCGGCGACGTGGCCGTGGCATCTGCGTTTTCGGCGTTAAAGTTTGACCATTTATTTTTTACTGGCTCGACACCCGTTGGAAAAATCGTGATGAAATCTGCGGCTGAAAATCTAGTGCCCGTCACGCTAGAACTGGGTGGTAAATCCCCTTGTATCATCGCACCCGACATGGACCCTAAAACCGCTGTCTCAAGAATGATATTGGGTAAGGTATTAAATGCAGGACAAACCTGTGTGGCTCCGGATTATATTTTTTGCCCAAAAGATAAAGTAGATGCATTAGTCGAAGAGTTAAGAAGCTGTTATCGAACATTGTTTCCTACCGTACAAAACAACCCTGACTGTACCAGCGTGATTAACCAAGGACAGTATTCTCGCATCCAAAGTTTACTTGCTGATGCAGATGAAAAAGGTGCGGATATCATCCCGTTAAACGAATCCATTCAGCCTAACGAATCCCGTAAACTGCCGCTTACTCTGGTTCTTAATAGCAATGACACAATGAAAGTCATGCAAGAAGAAATATTTGGCCCTGTACTGCCTATTTTACCTTACGAAGAAATAGAAGATGTATTGCAATACATAAATGATCGCGAGCGACCGTTAGCACTTTATATTTACAGTTTTAATAAAGCATTTCAAAAGAACATTTTAGAACGCACTCATGCGGGTGGTGTATGCGTTAACGACGCTGCATTTCATGTGGCAAATGAAGACCTTCCGTTTGGTGGTGTGGGTGCATCTGGCATGGGCAGTTATCACGGTGAAGAAGGATTTTTAACGTTCAGTCATGCTAAAGCTATTTTTAGACGCGGGCGTATCAGCTTTGCTTCACTACTGTTTCCACCTTTTGGAAAAACCATCCATAAACTCGTTTATGCATTATTCATTCGTTAATTTTTCAAATACACATATAAAAATAAAAGAGAAATAATATGACACTTATTGAAAATGGTATTAAAAATTTAGGGGATTTTGTTGATCAAGTATTTTCTAAGTACTCTGATCAACCAGCCTATAACTGCTTAGGGCAAAGTTTATCGTTTAGCGAGATAGACCAAAAGTCTCACGCCCTAGCCTGCTGGTTTCAACAAGAAGCCGGTCTTAAAAGCGGTGATCGAATTGTGATTCAATTACCCAACCTAATTCAATACCCCATTGCTGCCTATGCTGCTGCTCGTGCAGGCTTGGTAATCGTTAATACCAACCCGCTATACACTGAACGTGAAATGGCTCATCAATTTACTGACTCAGGCGCAAAAGCCATTGTGATACTGGCCGATCTGCTGCCAAAGTTAAACGCTATAAAAGACCAAACAGATATCGAAACCGTTATTGTAACCGGTGCCACCGATTTACTCACAGGTAAAACAGAAACGGTTAAAGACTGCTTTGGTTTTATGCAAGCCATCGCCTCTGGAACAGGTAAAACGTTAGCACCGCGCACACAAACACTAGATGATATTTCTGTATTGCAATACACGGGCGGTACTACCGGCGTATCAAAAGGCGCAGCTCTTAGTCACAACAATGTTCTGAGCAATGCGGCACAAACCCTTGATCACCTAGGAGAACATTGTGGTGAAGGCCGTGAAATTTTTATCAGTCCACTGCCGCTTTACCATATCTATGCATTCAGTGTGAATATGTTGATGTTTTTCAGCAAAGGAAATTTGAATGTATTAATCCCTAACCCTCGTGACATGGATGCATTTGTTAATGCAATGAAGCCTTTTGCATTCACAGGTTTTGCAGGTTTAAACACCTTATTTGTTGGCCTATGCCAGCACCCTGATTTCAAATCGTTAGATTTTTCAAAGTTTCACTTAACCTTATCAGGTGGCACCGCGCTTACCAGCGGTGCAGCTGATGTTTGGAAAGCTGTTACCGGCTGCTCAATCACCGAAGGTTATGGTTTGTCTGAAACAGCACCTGTATTAGCATTTAACAGACCGGGCAAAGAAAGAATTGGTACCGTTGGTTACGGCCTAGTTGAAACCGAAATTGAAATGCGAGATGAACAAGGCAACACACTGGCCCAAGGGGAAGAAGGCGAACTGTGTGCCCGTGGCCCGCAAGTAATGACTGGTTATTGGAAGCGCCCAGAAGAAACCGCCAAGGTGATGCACCCTGATGGTTTTTTTAGAACCGGCGATGTGGGCAAGATATTAGAAGATGACAGTATTAAGATTGTTGATCGCTTAAAGGACATGGTCATCGTATCGGGTTTTAATGTTTACCCTAACGAAATTGAAGACATACTTACCCGACACAGCAATATCCTTGAGGCCGCTGTAATTGGTGAACCAGATGATAAAACCGGTGAAAAGGTATGCGCCTACATAGTGGTAAACAAAGCCATCAATGATGATGAAATCATTGAACATTGTAAGAAAGACCTTACCCCTTATAAAGTGCCTAAAAAGATTGTGGTATTAGATGAACTGCCTAAGTCTACCGTAGGTAAAATCTTACGCCGCGAACTGAGAAAGTAACCTCCAAAAACCTAAACTTTGGTTAAGCCTACCCTTTACTGGTTAATCGCTATTATTGGGTGGGCTAAGTTACAGGTATATAAGCACGATTTACAGAATAACCAGAAATTTCAAGCCGTCATTCCTAAACGCATTTACCCTTTTATAACAGCGCATTCATGCTAGCTGAAAGCTAACACATACGGTTATTAGGTAGCTCAAATAGTGAGTCTAAACTTGGCTTAAAAACAAGGGAAAGGTACGGTAACAATGGGTTTACCTTGTGTACTTGATTAGGTCTTTTGATGATTTGGGTTTAGGTGAAATTCATTAAGTGGGGCCTGCGATGGTACTTTGCTATACATTCCCACGAAGGTTATAGGCCATTAACAGAGGTTAATGGCCGATATGTTTAGCCACCAAAAACATTCTGTTCTGTTTTTTTATTTGCTTTTGCAGCTTTCTTTTCTTTTGGGGTTAAAAGCGGTTTTTTCTTATCGCTCTTCTTGCTGTCTTTACCTTTACTCATTATATTTCGCACTCTTTCATGATGAAATCAACCTTAAGCGAATAACCGCTATCGAGGGCTATTGTTACAGCGACCTATATTTGACAGCTATATTGATGTGTAACCAATTCAGTATGGACCTTAAACTGCTGAATAGATAGGCTCCAAACCTTGCCTAAACACGCTATCAAGCACTCCTTACGCGAATTTAGTGAAAATTAGATTCGTTTAAAAAACAGTCAGTTTTACTGTTTATCTCTTTTACATACACCCAAATTAGAATATCCTCTGGCTCCTTAATAAACACACTAAATATTAGACATTTCATCTGTCTAAATATTGCTAAATACGGTCATAAACCAAGATTCCATGACAACTATGACAACCGATACATCAAAAGCCTTAATTGTTGAAGGTGGCGCCATGCGAGGTATTTATACCACTGGCCTGCTTGATGAATTCTTAGAGCAAAAATTTAACCCGTTTAACTTTTATTGCGGAGTAAGTGCTGGTGCCTTGAATATATCGGCCTATTTAGCAGGCATGAAAGAACGCAATTTAAGGCTGTATACCGAATTTGCCACTCGCCCAGAGTTCATGAGTACGTCACGGTACTTAAAAGGTGGCCACTTTTTAGATATGGACTGGATGTGGCAAATGATGGATCGCCATTTAAAGCTAGATCATCACAAGATTGCCATGCATAACTTTCATGTGGGCATCACCGATATCAATAATGCCAAAATTCTATTCAAGCAGGCGAAAGCCGAAACGCTTGATAACATGTTAAAAATTTCAAGCACTCTACCATTCTTCTATCGCGGCTTTCATCGCTTAGGCAATCGCCCAATGACAGATGGTGGCATGGCCGATGCCATTCCAGTTCGTCACGCCATTGAACAAGGGGCCAAACAAATTATGGTGGTACGTTCACGCTTACAAGATTATCGCCAACAAACCAAATTGGCCGATAACTTTTTAGCGTTTATGTTTCGACACAAACCAGAGCTGGCTAAAATTTTGAAACAACGCTCGCAACGCTACAACGAAACCATTGATTTAATTCGTAACCCACCGGCAGGTGTGAATATTTTAGAAGTTTGTCCGCCACAAGGATTCAATACCAGCCGGTTAGACCGCAGTAAAGAAAGTCTATATAAAGGATATGATTTAGGGCGTAAAGCGGCTGATTCTGTCATTGATCAGTGGCAAAAAATGAAGATGCCAAAGTAGTTTTTATTCGCACCGTTTAAATGCCGACTATAGAAGCCAGTATTTCCCAAGCAAAAAGGCCTTAATGATTAATACTTTCCCATAAGTCATCCCACGCTGGATTGCTTGCCTCAAGCAGATCAATTTTCCATTGCCGCTTCCAGTTTTTAAGTTTCTTCTCTCTAGTAATAGCATCAAGCATAGTGCTATGCATTTCAAAATAGACTAACTGACTTACGTTATATTTTTTTGTAAAACCATCAACCATGTGATTTTTATGCTGCCAAATTCTCTTAACTAAATGGCTGGTCACACCAATGTAAATGGTTCCGTGCTTTTTATTAGCAAGAATATAAACACAAGGCTGCATTTTAACGTGAACTCTCATTTTAAAAATAAAATAATAATGGCCTAAATCAGATAGTGATATACGTGAATAGGTTGAATTATTAGCGCCTTACTCCCTCAACAAGCAAAATGGATCCTGATTCACGGACTGCGTCCTACCAGGATGACGCTTGTTTTACATACAATACTCTACCCCTAAACACTTAGATCCCGATTCACGGACTGCGCCCTACCAGGATGACCTGCCTGTAACCTCCTCCCCCACACCGTCATCCCGGACCCGCGAAGCGGATAAGATCCGGGATCTTAAGCAAACAGCCATACATTGAATGTATATTATTAGCTTACAATGG
>JAWUVN010000016.1:0-27034 GCA_034112345.1 Bermanella sp.
CCCCCCACAATCATACTAAAAACAGAGTGATCATTCGTAAGCTGTATGTGAGGATCGGCTCCGGCTTTTAATAACGTAGCCACACTTTTATATTTCATTTTTACAGCAGCCCAAGCTAAAGGCGTTATGTAATTTAAACCAACCGTGTTTACATCAACACCTTCCGATATCAGTTGTTTAATCGCCGACTCGTCCTCATCCATAAGTTCATGGACTAGCTGAATCACTTTTTTATCGGTAAATGTCTCTTCAATACTTTTTCCTGCCCACTTCTGATCACTACAACCCGTTATTAGCACAAGTACAAAAACAATCGAAAGTCTAAAAATACTTATTTTTTCTAACATACTATTGCCCCGATTTATCAGAAATATATTGCATTGAACCAACTACATAAGCACTGCCGTGTAGATCTAGTGTACTTGTAACCTTATCAATACCTTCTAGTTTATTATTATAATTAATCGAACCCTCCGGACTTTCAGATATAGCAACCGCAGGTATTTCAATTCGATTACCTATGGCTTCTGGTGTGTATGCTATGCCAAAATTCGCGTCATGCTCTTTGCCAGATATCCAACTTCCCATTTCAGTTCCTAATTCAGCTGCGTTCTTATGTGGGGTAAAATAGAAAGCGGCAGCATCTACCGCTAAAGAATCTTGCGTAGCAGACAATGGTTCACCCGAAATATGATAAGCATTTATTGAAGACGTATCCTTGCCATCGATCTTAAGGCGCTCCATAGTATCCCGATGCAAACCAGCTGCATTAAATGTATTAGCCGTAGAATCGACACGTAACGCTTGTGCAGATGCTAGTCCGCCGCCCAGTGAGTGCCCTGTAAATGATACATTACTTGAAAGTTTTTTATCCAGCATATCTGCCACAAGAACAGCTTCTTCATATTGTGCTGTTTTCATACCCAATGCTTGAGTTGCATCTGCACCACCGTCTTTTATAATATCTTCCGTACCTTTATTCGCAAATATATAGCTGTCGTTAGTTTCATCATAATATAAAGCACCACCAAAACCTGAGTCTGATGAAAACATTGCAGTATCAATTTTTATCTTCAAGGTACGCATCTGTAACCTCTACCACCCCCTTGGGCAACTCTATCCTTCCACCTGTTTCAGTGTCACCATAAACATGTTTTGAAAGAATTGAGTCTCTAACACCTGCATCTAGGCTTAGCTGATCGGCTTATTCGCACCCGACTGAATCGCCTCTAATTCAGGGATGATGCGGTTAAGCTGCTCCTGCCTTTCTGGAGATTGATTATAAGACTCCGCCTCCATTGCGGCAAACATACCGCGATAACTGGCCGCTTCCTTAGGCATTTCCTTTTCTTGTAGCTGTACAGTAATTTTGGCCACCTAACTAGAGGTGATATGGTGTCAAAATGAGAAAGCCTAGAAAATCCAATTTCAAACCTGAGTTTCGCTTGGAAGTCGCACAGCTTGTACTTGATAAAGGTTATTCAGTTCGAGAGGCAGCTGAAGCAATGGACGTTGGTAAATCTACCGTCGACAAATGGGCTCGCCAGCTTAAACAAGAACGGGATGGAATATCTCCCGCAGCTTCACCCATGACAGCTGATCAAATTAAAATCCAAGAACTTGAAAAACAGATACGTAGGATTGAAGAGGAAAAGGAAATTCTAAAAAAGGCTACGGCTCTCTTAATGTCGGTCTCAATGATAAATTCTTGTTAGTTGAAATGCTTAAAGAGAGCCATGCTGGTCAGGTAATTTGTAACGTATTTAGTATCCATCGCAGTAGCTATAATTATTGGAAAGGAAGATCGAAAATAATATCTGCAGGCAAAGTAATACTGAATAGCGAGGTCCGTGCTGCATTTAAACTTATCAATGAATCAGCAGGGTCCCGCAGCATCACTAATATGGTTACGGCCAATGGACACACTTTAAGCCGCTATCGCGCTCGAAATATCATGAAAGAACTAGGGCTTCGAAGTCGTCAGCCTTCAGGACCTAAATATAAGAAAACGAATAATGAACACCTGGCTGTGCCGAACATTCTTAAGCGTGAATTCGATGTTAAAAGCCCTAATCAGGCTTGGTGTGGTGATGTTACTTATATCTGGATCGGGAAACGCTGGACGTATTTAGCAGTGGTCCTTGATTTATATTCAAGGAAACCAGTGGACTGGGCATTTTCATTGCCTCCTGATAGCCAGCTCACAAGTAAAGCACTCATTAATACTTATGAATCTCGAGGAAAGACTAAAGGAATCTTCTTTCATTCTGACCAGGGTATGCATTACACCAGTAAGAAGTTTAGGCAAACCTTATGGCGCTACCAGATTAATCAAAGCATGAGTCGACGAGGAAACTGTTGGGATAACGCCCCGATGGAACGCTTCTTTAGAAGCTTAAAAACAGAATGGGTACCAAGTATGGGTTACCTTAGTTTTTGTGAGGCAGAGTTTTCTATAACAAGTTACATTCTTGAATATTATAGTTGTGCGAGACCGCACCAGCATAATAATGGAATGTGTCCTAATGAGGCTGAAAGGAATTACTGGAAAGCCTCTTAAACTGTGGCCAAATTTACTTGACCACTACACACCTTTGCATCTAAAGGTAAGGTCGAACTGTCGGTATTTGATACTAAATAGGCTTTGCCCCTTATAGTTTCTGCATTTATATAATTATTAATTAGGTTTAGGAAAATCTCGTATACCCTCTGAAGAATAACGCATTTCACATTCATCAATCGAAGCTTTTACCACTTTACGCTTAAATGTATCTTCTATTTTTAGCCAAAGATCGACCATGTCTTTCTTAGTATCAGTTTCTTTAAACGCTTCTAATAATAATTGTAATCTGGCGCTATATACTTCTTCGGTAATATTAATATGCTTGTGGGCGCTGGGAGGAGTTTTTCCACCATACTGGTTATAACCACCCAGAGCAGCTTGCATAAAATCCACTTGCTGAGACTCTATGTGATCCCTGGGTATGCCTTCAAAAAACTGACTTAACCATGGATCCGCATATACCCTGTCATAAAAAGCCGTTGTGACTTTTATAACCGCAGCCCGACCGCCCATCTGTTCAAACTGTTCTGCCTTATTCGACATGCATCACCCCTTCAAAAAAATAACAATAAAACAAGAGCTGCATTATCGATAGGATATTAGCCTACTGTTCTGTGAACAGCCGCGAGTAAACGGTCTTTATCCACAGGCTTAGCGATCCAACCAGTTGCCCCTACTGTTTTCGCTTTTTGTTTTTTGTAATCGGCCGTTTCGGTTGTAATAACTAAAATAGGTTTTGATTTATACCCTTCTAAACGTCGCAAGTGGCCCACTAAACTCATGCCACCCATCTCAGGCATATTTAAATCGGTAATAACAAGATCAACCGTATGATCTTTTGCCCAATCTAGGGCAACACGACCATTCTCTTTTACAAATACGGTATGACCTTCGCTTTCTAATACTACTTTCATTAAAGTTCGAATGGCTTCACTGTCATCCACGGCTAAAATACTGGCCATTACATACTCCTACATTAATATAAATATCACTGCTTAAAGAATAGGTCAGATACGAGCATTCAGGGGACTATTTCGCCACTTCAATTCGATTCCGGCCCTTTTCTTTTGCCTTGTATAGGGCTTTATCAGCCCGGGATATCACGTAATGATGAGGCTCAGAGCCCGTTTGCCTAGCTAAGCCAAAGCTCGCGGTTATGTGTAAAGGTTTACGCTCGCTGCCTTTTCCACGCTTATCCTTGCCTCTTTTGTCTTTTTTTCGTACCTGACTCTTTGGGTACAAGTTGTATTCTTCTAATGCTATTCGCGTTTCATCTAAATATTTATAGACGTCTTCACTGTCACTTTTTGAAAAAACCAATACAAACTCTTCACCACCGTATCGATACACATTACTTTTACTGGTTTTACTTAAAACTTTGGCCACCATTTTCAAAACATCGTCCCCAACCTGATGCCCATGGTTGTCATTAAATTTTTTAAAATGATCCACATCGGCCATGGCCAACAAATAATCTTTGCCAATGGTTTTTAATTTAAACTCCATGGCACGCCGGCCAGGTATACCTGTTAGCTCATCAATAAAGGCCATGGCATAACTGTCGATTGTTAAAGAAAATAGTGTGGCAAGCGAGATCCAAAGTATTGCGTATTGACCCTGCGCCCAACCCAATGCATAGATCCATATGCCCAACAACGACCAAAATGCCGCCCAGCGACCTAATCGTTGCCAGTACATAGAAAAAGCCAACACCAAAGAAATCATTATTCCACCGACCCAAAACACCGATAAACTTTCGTATACCGAAACTACTTTGGATATTTTGAAAGGTTCAAAACCTAAAATGATAATAAATAAGAATAAAACACCGTTTACTAGATGCATGAGGTGAAACCAAGGTCGCTGCCCCCATTGAAGATTAACCACCGCCAGATAAATAAAAATCGCATCCATAACGAATGGGGCATCGCGATTGAAACCAAACGCCCATATATCAGGGGTCATAATCAAGATAACAGGAAGAACAGAGAAAATGGTTTGCTGTAAAAGAAGCAAATAAGCTCGACCAATAGTGAACAGTAACAACCCGATAATTAAATACACAGGCGTCGGTAATGCCTGAGGTGGAATAAACCCCAGTGCTAATAATATAAGAAGTGGAACGGCGATATTTAAAATCGTCAAGCGCAGCTGCATAAACCATCCCTAGTCAGTAATGGTTTTAGTATAGCCACATATGGTTAAAGGAAAGGGACTGTCCGACACTGGCCTCTAGAAATGAGTAAGATTAGACAGAAAACCACTTTATTAATCCTGCTATGCCACAAACGGCAAGATAAAGGCACACAATACGCCCATAAAGCTCATACTTAAGGCTGCAAATGCCCCTTGCTCACTGCCAAGCTCTAATGCTTTTGATGTACCCACTGCATGTGCGCACACTCCCAACGCGCAACCTTGGGCTGGGCCGGCATGAATATTAAATAATCGGAATAAAGGTGGGGCCATAATTGCCCCTAAAATTCCCGTAATCATAATGATTGCTGCTGCCAACGCTGCAAGGCCGTTTATTTCAGGTGCAATTTGCAAAGCAAAAGCCGTGGTAATGGATTTTGTCCACATAGAATTAATACTGACTTCTGATCCACCCATTATCCACAAAACACCCACTGCAACCGCAATAGTAATGGCTCCGCCAAGTACATTACTGATCAAAAACGGCAACCAATATTGCCTTAAAGCTTTTAAGTTTTCATACAAGGGGATCGCTAAGGCTACTATTACTGGACCCAAGAATTCGCTTAACACCTGAGCACTGCCCATATAGCGATCGAAACTCAAGTCGGTAAACAACACCACCAAACACACACTTACAACACTCACCATCACAGGGTGTAAAAAGGGCTGTTGTGCACTCTTGCGATACAGCCACAAGCCAATTTGAAAACTCATCAAGGTAAGCACCAAGCCTAAATAAGGGCTTTGCCACACACCATTGATAGCAGCATCCCAATCCAAAATCGGTGATTGTACTTCCACAAGTTGAGTATTCATGATTCACGACCTGGTTTAGTTTGTCGCTTAATCAAGCTTTGAGCTAATAATCCACAGGCTGGAATACCAATCAATAAACTCACAATAATGGCTGTTAGTAGTGCGATGCCCTCTCGTTCAATTAAGCCCATAAAATTTACAATGCCCACAGATGCAGGAACGATAAATAAAGGCAGGTAAGGTAAGAGCCCATTACTGCTGGATTTTAAATCAGGCTTGATACCACCTCGTATAACCAGAGTGATGAACAACAACAACATACCTAATACCGAACCGGGTACAGGCAAAGATAAAAGATGAGCCACAAACTCACCCATCAACAAATACAATAGAAATACAATTAAGCCGTAGAGCATGTTGTTTTTTAACCAAATTGAAGGAACCAACCGCCGCCTCTGGGCTGGCGACTTGTGTCCCATAGTTATGCAATTATTTACCCACAGAAATTGTGCATAAATTTTAACGTTCTCTTTCAAACCAGCCCTAGGGACCGGTCAACATGGTGCTTTTTCAGGCAATTTAACGGACCTGTACAGCCTATACAGGCTGTGGACATCTATCCTAAAGTTATGCAGATACTTATCCACAGATAATGTGTAAAACCCCTATTTTCAAGCACTTAGCTAATTTAAAAATAAATACCAAGAGATAAAACACGCCGTACAAAAAACATACTATCTAACAACAGCAACCCGTGTATACGGGCTAGAAACAAGTGTCCCTATGTTATGCATATACTTATCCACAGATAATGTGGATAGGTTTGCAAACACCCATTATTAGGATGCAAAAGCAACTTAAAACTGAGAAAAATCTGGCTTGCGTTTTTCAGCAAATGCAGAAAGTGCTTCTTTGCATTCGGCACCCTCAATCATTGCCACCAGCTGGTAAATTTCTTTCTTAATAATCTCATCCAAATTATCACGGTAATCGGCTTTTAACATGGCTTTTGCATTGCGCACAGCTGCAGGTGGCTTAACCGCAAATCGATTAGCAATTTTCAGTGCTTTTTCTTCAACCGAATCGGCATCAACGGCTTCATTGATTAATCCTACTTTTTCAGCTTTATCAGCACCAAAGAAATCACCCAGAATTAACAACTCAGATGCCAAGCTGTGGCCCATAAAGTTTGGGAAAAAGAAACTAGATCCACCTTCAGGGCACAAACCTAAATCTACAAATGGCATCTTAAAACGAACGTCATCTGCCGCTACAACATAATCACAATGCGCCAACATGGTTGTACCAATGCCCACAGCCAAACCGTTAACAGCTGCAATCACAGGCTTGGGATAGTTAGCTAAGGTTAATAAAAACGTCAGTACAGGGGGCTCTGTTTCAGAAGTCATTTCTAAAAATGCCTTCATATCATTACCGCTGGTGAAGTCACCGCCCGCACCTTTAAACAACACGGCTCGCACTTCTGTATTGTCGGCACTTTCTACTAAAGCAGCATTGGCATCGCGATACATATCGTTGGTCAGCGCATTCTTTTTATCTGCGCGATCAAAAACAATGGTCAATATGCGATTATCAAGAGAAGTGCTTATCATGGTCAGTCCTAAATTCAGAAGTTGATGGGGGATAATGCTTTAACAAATTAGCGCAATAGTTTATCAGTTCATACTCAATTTTTACGAACATTCTGCTATTATTGGCCCAATTCTAGAGATCTGTGACCGCTATGTCTGTAAACCAAACATCTTCTAACATTCTTCGCATCGCCACCCGTAAAAGCAAATTAGCTTTATGGCAGGCTGAATATGTAAAGGCCGAGCTGAAAAAATATCATCCTGAAGTAGAAGTTGAACTAGTCACCTTTACCACCCAAGGTGACATTATTTTAGACACGCCTTTGGCCAAAATTGGTGGCAAGGGCTTGTTTGTGAAAGAACTAGAAGCGGCTATGTTGGATGGCCGTGCTGACATTGCCGTACACAGCATGAAAGATGTGCCAATGGAATTTCCCGAAGGCCTAGGGCTTTCTGTTATTTGTCCACGTGAAAACCCAACCGATGCATTTGTGTCTAACCACTACAAAGCCTTTGCTGACTTACCGCAAGGGGCGCACGTAGGCACATCTAGTTTGCGCCGCCAGTGTCAGTTATTAGCTGCTCGTCCAGATTTAAAAGTCACTAGCTTACGTGGCAATGTTCAAACTCGCTTAGGCAAACTGGATAAAGGCGATTACGATGCCATTATCTTAGCCAGCGCTGGTTTGATTCGATTAGAATTAACCGAACGAATCGCCGAGTATATTGATGAGACTGTTAGCCTGCCTGCAGGTGGCCAAGGCGCAGTGGGCATCGAATGCCGAAACGATGATGAAAAAACCAAAGCTATATTAGCTTGCCTTCATCACGAAGACACCGCCAGCCGTGTACTCGCTGAACGCGCACTTAATCGCCGCTTAGAAGGAGGCTGCCAGGTACCTATTGCATGCTATGCCACACTTCAAGATGGGCAGCTGTACTTACGTGGCTTAGTGGGCAGTGAAGATGGTTCTGAAATCATTCGTGCTGAATCAAATGGTCCAGCAAGTGCTTCCGAACAGCTTGGCATTAAAGTCGCTGAAGACTTGCTTGCTCAAGGGGCTGGTCGGATTTTAAGTGACGTTTACGGCCGTCATATAGACTAACGCTATACGCTTTTAGGAATCACACCCAGTGACTCAAAAGAACGTCCTTATCACCCGCCCAGAGGGGCAGCAGCATACATTGATGAACGTCCTAAGCCAGCACAGCTGGCATGGCTTTCATCAACCTTTGCTGACTATTCTGCCCATTACTCAGAACGACTCAGGTTTTCATGATGTAAAAGCAAAAATCATGAATATTGATGAATACGATATTGTTATCAGCGTCACCAGTAACGCATCAACACTGGCTTACGAATGGATCGATCAATATTGGCCACAACTCCCCCTGAATCCAACTTGGTTTGCCGTAGGCCAAAGCAGCGCACAGCCTTTGCTAGCACTTGGCATGAACATCACCTGCCCAGAAGGTCGTCACAGCGAAGGCTTACTAGCTCTGTCTGAACTGCAGAATATACAAGATAAAAAAGTGCTAATCCTACGAGGAAAAGGCGGCCGCGAGCTCATCGCAGAAACCTTAAGTGAACGTGGAGCAACCGTCAGCTATGCTGAACTGTATCAACGAGCACCAGTGGATATCAGTGATGGCGCATTATCGGCTCTACTAACTGAGCAGCAAATACACTATGCTCTAGTTACCAGCGGCGAAATGGCACAGCAACTGGCAGTGGGCTTAAACAGCCAAGCTAGGAATGCGCTTCACCTTATTATTCCTAGCCAACGAATTTACGATAATTTAATGCACATGAATCTTGTACAAACCTTTCTAGGGGTTCATGTTTGTAACAATTTAGATGCCGATTATGTCATTGGTTTTTTAGAGTCTCTTTATCAAAAAACCAGATAAATCAGCAACCAAACAATAAGAAACTATTATTTTTTATAAATAAAATAATAGTTTGAGCACAATTCCATGAAGGATAAAATTGTGAACGAGCAAAAAAACAACACTAACAAAACGCCCCCAACTAAATCTCAGTTACCAAATCCTAAAGCCAAAACGATCACATCTTCTGGCACGTCAAAGTTTAATATTTTGGGTGCTATTAGCTTAGCGGCTGTAATTGCGGCTACTGGTTTTTTTCAATATCGCGTTGAATTGTTATACGCTAAAAATAGCACTTTAGAAAAACACCTAAGCCTGCTAACGGAACAAATCCAAAAACAATCACACCAAGATGGTCAGCTTACTGAACGTTTAGCGCAAAGCTCAACACAACTAATCAGCATGGGTGGTCAGCTGGCTTTTATGCAACAAACATTAAATCAAATCCCAGGGGCTCGCTTAGAAGATTGGAAATTAGCTGAAACCGAATACTTGCTTCGCCTAGCTAACCAAAGAATTAATTTGCAAAAAGAAGTATCTGGCGCTGCAGCTTTATTAGATTCTGCCAATCAAATTATAGCTAACTTAGATGACCCTGCGTTGCTGGTAGTGAGAGAGAAAATATCTGAAGAAATGCTAATGCTTGGCAACGCCAATGAAATCGATATTCAAGGTATTTACTCACAGCTTCAAGCTTTAAAAGCATTAATCAAAAATGATATACAACCCCCAACATCCTTTACCCAAACAGATCTATCAACGATTAAAAATCATATTAAAGTCGAAGCTCAACAAACAGAATCAAGCATCAGCTTAGTTGATAAATTACTCGCCTTAGTCAGCATTCGTACACGTGAAGGAGTATTTGATGCGCCTTTAAGTGTTGAGCAGTATCAACTATTAGAACACAGCTTATTGCTGATGTTAGAACAAGCACAATGGGCCTTATTAAAAGGCGATCAAACTCTTTATGTGGCTAGTTTAAGCAATGCACAAAATTGGATTGAAAATAAATTGCGCCATAAACAAGCGGACAATCTGTTAACCAATATTAAAACTTTAAAGTCCTTAACCATCAAAACCAAACTGCCTGACATTAGTGGATCACTTAGGGTGCTACGACAAATTCTGAAAGATCGCACTTATGCGCCTTCGGCTATTAAACTTGATGAGACAAACAAGACAAACGCAACGACCATAGATGTCGCACCAACAGATTCAAAAGAAAATACAACACCGGAAACGGTTATTAAAAATGAAGTGAAGCAGGAGCAAGCATAATGAATATGCGTGTATTTCTATTCATTTTACTGATTTTTTCAGGTGCTATTCTTGGGCACTACATGCTGCAAGGCAGTGGCTATATTCTAATTAGCTTTCAGCAATGGGTCATTGAAACCAGTCTTTGGGTGTTTATTTTATTACTAGCGGCTACGGTATTAACGATTTATGGCAGCATCCACTTTATGATTGCATTAATGTCTACGCCAAGCTCAATTAAAAGCTGGAGTGAAAAGCGCGGCAATCATAAAGCAGTTGGAAAAACCGTACGCGGCTTAATTTATTTAGCCGAAGGGGATTTTAAAAACAGTGAAAAGTTCTTAATGGCAGGTGCCCACGGTAACGGAAAAATAATTAATTACCTTGCAGCAGCTCGCGCAGCACAGCTTTCTGGAAATTTTGAGCGCAGTGATGAACTCATGTTTGAGGCAGCAAAAAGCACTAAAGGCGCTGAACTTGCTGTAGGTTTACAACAAGCACAATTACAACTTGAACGTGAACAGTTTGAGCAGTGCTTAGCCACTTGCTTACGCTTGAAAAAACAATTCCCTAAGCATCAGTATGTCAGCAAAATGCTAATGAAAGCACACATGGCATTGAATGATTGGAAAGCCGTATTAGAAATTTTACCTCAGCTTAGCAAGCATAAATTACTCGCCAATAAAGAAAGTACGCGATTAGAAATTAAAGCGTATGGAAAACTAATTGAACACATGATTCGTTCACGTGATAGCAGCAGCAAAGACCCTAAAGCATTATTAGAAGTTTGGAATAACATTCCAAAAAGCACATTAAAACACTTAGATTTTTCGCCATTGGCCCATGCATTTATTGAACATTTATTACATCTAGGTGCACACGAAGAAGCTGAAAATCAATTGCGCTCGATTCTGCCTCATCATTTTACCAGTGAGCTAATCAACCTATACGGTTGGGTGAAAGGCAAAGACCCTAAGCGTCAATTATTGTTTGCTCAAGACCAGTTAAAACAGCGCCCAAATGATGCAACCTTATTACTAACTCTAGGTCGGATTTGCATGTTAAATCATGAATTTTTACAGGCCCAAGAATATTTTGAAGCCAGTTTGAATCAACAAAACAGAGCTGAAACACGCAGTGAATTAAGTCGTTTATATCTAGCCAAGAAAGAAGATGAGAAAGCTTTGGAAATGTTAAGACAAGGACTGGGCTTAGAATTACCAGAACTGCCACTGCCCAATTAAACAACAAGCTTAATCAGGCCATATAAAAATAGCGAACCGAGGTTCGCTATTTTTATATGTAATTTTGTTTGTACAGCTAATTTCTAGCGGTACAAGAGTGGGTTAATCACCCACTGTCATAGCACTGGCGTCTAATGAATCGCCATCAAAATCAACACCTATTATTGGCTCCCCTTTTTTATCGCCCTTTTCAGAGAACCAATACACAGAGATCTGACCTCCACCCACCAAAATCATAGGCGATTCTAAATCATCAATGTATTCAATATTCTGGGCCGCTTTATTGTCCTCAATGTACTCTAAAGAACGCTCAGCTAACGCTACATAGTTCTCTTCAATCAGCGCAGCATAATCCGCTAGCTCTTCAGCTGTGATCGGTTTATCAATAGAAACAGTCAGCTCTGCGTGGTTATAAGTAAGCACTGAATCAAAACGGTCGTCGTATTCGGTAAAATTCATTTCATATCCAGATTTTGTAAAATTGCGCCATTAAATAGGGTTCCAACGAATTGGGCAATCTATTTATGTGAGCCTTAATTCTTTTCTTTAAACGGCCCACTTAACAATTATGAGGGAGCGCCCTAGAGCCCCAATAACTATAAGCTTTATTATTAGACAATAGTTTAATGAGACATGCGTTATAAACAACGCATCTATCTCAGCGTCTTGCTTTCTATTCATCAATAACTACGCTCAAGTTATGACATGAAACATTAATAACGTACATTCTCGCAGGCCCCATTCATGCAATTATTACGAAAAATGAGCATAGCACGCCGCTTAAGGATCCTAATTTGGCTTTCTATTCTTAGCATTCTGCTTGTTGTTACGGCTGTATTATACGAAATTCGAATGCAAATGCTGGAACAAAAAGAAGATCAAACCCGCTACTTAGTAGAAGCTGTTCACAGCCTTATAGAAGATACTTATCAGATTGCTAATGAAAATTCTCATTCCGTTGAAGCTGCCCAAGCAAACGCACTCTCTAAAATAAAACAGTTAAGATATGATGAAACCAATTATTTTTGGATTAATGATCTATCCCAAAAAATGGTTATGCACCCAATAAAACCTGCTTTAGACGGAAAAGACTTAAGTCAGGTGCAAGACCCATCTGGAAAACATCTTTTTACGGAAATGGTCAACATAGTGAAAAAAAATGGTGAAGGCATGGTTGAATACCTATGGCCCAAGCCCGGGTTTGAAGACCCTGTTCCTAAGATTTCCTACGTAAAGGGTTTTCAACCCTGGGGTTGGGTCATTGGCTCTGGTATTTATATCGACGATGTAGATACAATTTTTTACAACTATGTTTATATTATTGCCTTAGTGTTGGTGGTCATTCTTATCCCTCTAATTCTATTTTCTGCCACCATAGCAAGAAGCATTAACAACCCCATTAAACATGCTACTGAAGCATTATTAGACATTGCCGGTGATGATGGTGACTTGAGTAAGCGCTTGAGTAATAACGGCTCAGACGAAGTCTCTGGACTTTCCAGAGCCTTTAATAAATTCGCTGAAAAAGTTCAGAAAACCATTGATAAAATTGAAACTGTTAGCAACACATTATCTCAATCCTCTAGTAAACTAGAAGGCACCGCCAAGCAAGGCAGTGAAAGTGTCGCCCAGCAACACAATGAAATTCAGCAAGTGGCCACCGCCA
The DNA here is from genome assembly GCA_034112345.1 of Bermanella sp. Taxonomy (GTDB): domain Bacteria; phylum Pseudomonadota; class Gammaproteobacteria; order Pseudomonadales; family Oceanobacteraceae; genus Bermanella. Next base: position 13,171 of record JAWUVN010000016.1, read on the forward strand.
TCAATCAAATGACTTCTACTGTGAAAGAAATGGCTAAAAGTGCAGAGGATGCCGCCAGCTCTGTTAACGAAGTAAATAACGAAGCCAAAGACACCATGAATATCATGTCTAATACATCCAATGAAATTCAATCTCTTGCTAGCCATATCAATAGCGCAGCCGAAACAATTAACAACTTAGAGCAAGAGACCCAATCAATAGGGGCTGTATTGGATGTGATTCGTGGTATTGCAGAACAAACAAATTTATTAGCGCTGAATGCCGCCATTGAAGCCGCACGAGCAGGTGAACAAGGTAGGGGCTTTGCAGTGGTTGCAGATGAAGTTCGCACACTTGCAGGGCGAACACAGCAGTCCACAGAAGAAATCAACACCATGATTGAACGCCTGCAAAAAGGCAGTCAAGACGCAGTAAATGCCATCAATGAAAGCAATGACAAAACAGAAGGTACTGTAGAAATTGTGGCAAGTGCTTTAGGCTCTTTAAATAAGATCACGGAATCAGTGAAATTAATTTCAGAAAAAAACATACAAATTGCCACTGCTGCTGAAGAGCAAGCATCCGTCACTCAAGAAATCGACCGCAGCATTGAGCGTATTTCAGAATTATCCGAACAATCTGCTCAAAGTAGCTCGGCGGTATCGTCCGAGACAGCTGAGCTGTCCCAACTTGGACAAGGGCTACGCCAGTTAATTTCGACCTTTAAGACATAAACGTAAAGTTCAGATAACTTATTGAGAGGATAACGAATTATGATGATTCGTTATCCACACATATATGTGCCCGTGCCCACGGCGATTAGGTCCCCCTTTTCATTTTTAAACTCCATTCTAGTCACCGCAACTTTAGAACCTATGCGTAAAATTGTAGCGGTGGCAAAAAATTCTTCGCCTTTACCAGGCCTAAGATAATCAACACGCATATCAATGGTTCCCAGCTTAGATAAGTTTTTGGCACGCTCTTCTTTTGGAAGATTTCCTTGTCTAGCATAAGCGCCCACTAAGGCCGCTGTGCCACCGGCCACATCTAATGCCGTTGCGATAACTCCGCCATGTAAAATTCCATGTAACCAATTACCCACCAGCTCTTTACGCATAGGTATTCTGAAAATAATTTCTTCACTAGTAAAGCTTTCAACTTCTAAACCAATGTGCTGATTAAAAGGAATTTGCTGCATGAAGTTTAAGGCGAGATTCAGCTCTGTGTTATTGAAATCTGTTTTCATATTACTTAACTGCTCTCACTTTAAATTTAAAAAATGTTTAATTATTTTCTACGTCTAGCATGTAGCCTCTCAACAAGTTTCAATAAACCCTGCGGTGCATGATTTCGCTTCCATTCACCAGCTACGTATTTATTGGCTTCCATCATTGTTGGATAAGCATGAATGGTTCCTAACAATTTATTCAAACCTAAACCATGTCGCATGGCCAATACAAACTCTGCGTTTAATTCACCGGCCATGGCACCAACAATGGTCGCTCCCAATATTTTATCTTTACCGGGTACAGTGAGTACTTTTACAAAGCCCGTCGCTGCCTGATCAACAATGGCACGGTCTAACTCTGCAATATCAAACTTGGTAACTTCATAAGGGATGCCCTTAACTTTTGCATCCGTTTCATTTAGCCCAACTCGACCAATTTGCGGATCTGTATAAGTTGCCCACGGTATAACAGAATAATCAACTTTGAATTTTTTGAAATGACCAAAAAGAGCATTTACGCTAGCATACCAAGCCTCATGTGCCGAAACATGCGTAAATTGATAACCACCAATCACATCACCCACAGCATATACTCCTGGCGTTGTGGTTTCTAAATACTCATCTACCTGTATAAACCCACGCTCATCTAACTGCACATCAATGTTATCCAAACCATATCCAGTTACATTTGCTGTGCGCCCAACGGCCATCAACATAGCATCAAACTCTAATGTTTCTTGCCCTGCAGGGCCTTCAATCACTACCGTTTTTACACCGTTAACTAATTTGAATTCTACTGGCTTATAGCCAGACATTAGCTGAATGCCGTCATCTGAAAACTGCTGGGTAACATACTCAATCACATCTTCATCTTCGCGGCCCAATATATGTGGCGCAGGGTCTAACATAATCACCTGTGTGCCTAAACGCTGAAAGCTTTGAGCCAATTCACACCCAATAGGGCCTGCACCAATTACTAACATGGTCTTAGGTTGTTCTTTAATATCCCATAACGTATCTGAGGTGTAATAACCAACCTCTTCAAGCCCTGGAATCGGCAAGATACGAGGTCGGCCCCCTGCTGCAATCACGATGTTTCGAGCTGTTCGAATTTCTTTACCGTGCGAGGTTTCTATCTCTACCGTCCAAGGGTTAATAATCGTGGCAGTGCCGGTTAAACAGTTCACCCCTAAACCTGTATAACGCTCAATACTGTCATGAGGTTCAACCAAGGCAATGCTTTCATGCACTGATTCCATTACCTTTTTAAAATCAACGCTGATATCCACTACGTTCACGCCAACCTTACTGGCTTGTCGTGCTTCGTGAGCCAAGTTAGCTGCGTGAATGATCGCTTTAGAGGGTACACAGCCTGTATTTAAACAATCGCCGCCCATTTTATGCTTTTCAATTAACGTCACTTTGGCTTTAGTCGCCGCTGCGATATAGCTGCTCACCAAACCACCCGCACCGGCACCGATTACCAATAGATTGTCATCGTACTTTTTAGGGCGCTTAAAAGCTTTTAAAGCACGATTCTTTTTCACCTTGCTCAGTAACGTTCGAGCAATCCAAGGGAACGTGGCCAATAAAACAAAGCTGCCTAAAATACCTGGGGTTAAAATACCGGAAAATGACAGTTCGTTTAACTGCCCTAGCTGAGCACCAGCGTTAACAAACACTGCGGTACCGGCCAGCATGCCTATCTGACTGACCCAATAGAAAGTCCGCGCACGAATCGGCATCAAACCCATCACTAGGTTAATCACAAAAAAGGGCACCACAGGAATCAAACGCAGCGTGAACAAATAAAACGGACCGTCTTTCGCTACGCCATCATTTATGGTTTTTAAATAATTACCGAATTTAGCCTGCACCCAATCTTTAAACAGTAAGCGGGATATTAAAAATGCCAAAGTCGCACCTAGGGTACTGGCAAAACTGATTAGCAAAAGACCCCAACCCAATCCAAAAATAGCGCCACCAATTAAGGTGAGCGCCGCTGCACCGGGAATCGATAAGGCCGTTGCCACCACATATACACTAAAAAAGATGGTGGCAGTTAAAAGAGGTTTTACCTCAAATAGGTTTTGATAGAACTCGGGCAATAAGTATTGCTGAGCATCAAACACAATAATGGCACTAACAATCGCAGCCAATACCGCAAGAATGACAAGCTTTTTCATAAATTGAATTCCAAGGATTAAGATTTAAGCATTGAGACAAGCATAGAGGCATATTGGTTCGTGATACACCTTTGAATATAGTGAATAATTAGTACTGTATTCCTAAACTGTCATATTGATCTCTTATACTCTTCACATATATTAAGCACGATTGCCCTCCATACAGTACAATAGCGGCAGTTTATTTTGGAGCGAACCATGGCCTTTTCAGACGGACAACGTATTTTCCCCCTCTCTCGTATGCGCCGTATGCGCGCCGATGATTTTAGCCGTCGTCTAATGCGTGAAAACGTTTTAACACCCAATGACCTGATTTACCCTATGTTTATTCTAGACGGTAAAAATCAGCGTGAAGCCATTGCCTCGATGCCAGGTATTGAGCGTCTTTCTATCGATTTAGCCGTAGAAGAATGCAAACTACTCAGTAGCCTAGGCATTCCAGCCGTAGCATTATTTCCAGTAACCCCGCTTTCTCACAAAACCTTACTGGCAGAAGAAGCTTACAACCCAGATGGCATTGCACAGCGTGCCGTAAAAGCCATTAAAGATGCCTGCCCTGAAATGGGTGTGATCACAGATGTGGCACTAGACCCTTTCACCACGCACGGCCAAGACGGCATCATTGATGAAAATGGCTATGTGTTAAATGATGTGACTATTGATGTATTAGTCAAGCAAGCCGTAAGCCATGCTGAAGCTGGTGCCGATATTGTGGCCCCAAGCGATATGATGGATGGTCGCATTTTATGCATACGCGAAGCATTGGAAGAACAGGCTCATGTAAACACTCGAATTTTAGCCTACAGCGCCAAATACGCATCCGCTTACTACGGCCCATTTCGCGACGCAGTAGGCAGCGCTGGGAACCTAGGTAAAGGCAATAAATTCACTTATCAAATGGATCCAGCTAACAGCAATGAAGCCCTGCATGAGGTAGGCTTAGACTTAGCAGAAGGGGCAGACATGATTATGGTAAAACCAGGCATGCCATATCTAGACATTGTTAAATCAGTCAAAGATGAATTCAAAGCCCCTACTTTCGTTTATCAAGTAAGCGGCGAATACGCCATGCACATGGCTGCATTTCAGAACGGCTGGTTAGATAAAGACAGCACCATGCTAGAAAGCTTAATGTGCTTTAAGCGTGCCGGTGCCGATGCCATTCTGACTTACTTTGCAAAAGACGCGGCAATATTACTGAATAAATAAGCGCCGCTTTATCAACTAAAAACTCAAGCCTCTGCATTCGAGCATGTCTACAGAGGCAAATGCTATACTAAGTAAATAGGCAAGCGCTTAATAAGTATTAAGGATAATAATGAGCCAACCCATCGAATCGCTAAACGAAAATATTAACCTTCAGTCGCCAGAGTATTATTTCAACCGCGAAATAAGTCACTTACAGTTTAATATTCGGGTACTCGAGCAAGCACTGGATGACAACCATCCGCTCCTTAATCGCTTAATGTTTCTGTGCATTTTTTCTAGCAACCTAGACGAATTTTTCGAAGTTCGAGTAGCCGACCTTAAAAAACAACTGGCTTTCAGTCGAGAAATGCCTGGTCCAGATGGCGTGCCGCCGTCTGAAGTCCTTGAGAAGATTTACCATCTAGCCAAAGAAACCGTTGAACGCCAATACAGCATTCTAAACGACAAACTCATTCCAGAATTAGAAACTGAAAACATTCGATTTATCCGTCGGGGCGAATGGACACCCAAACAAAAAAAATGGGTGAAAAATTATTTTGATGAACAAATCCAACCCGTTATCAGCCCCATTGGATTAGACCCTGCACATCCATTTCCACGACTTGTGAATAAATCTTTAAACTTTATTGTAGATTTAGAAGGTAAGGATGCATTTGGCCGAAACACTGGCCTGGCATTAATTCCTGCACCGCGTTCACTGCCAAGAATTAATCGTCTGCCTGATGAGATATGCGACGGCGGTGATAACTATGTATTTTTATCATCCATGATCCACCAATTTGCCGATGAATTATTTCCTGGCATGAAGGTAAAAGGCTGTTACCAGTTCCGACTCACTCGTAATGCCGATCTAACCTTTGACAAAGAAGATGTGACCGACCTAGCCAGCGCACTTCAAGGGGAATTACACGCTCGACATTACGGTGATGCCGTTCGTTTAGAAGTTGCCGATAACTGTCCAGAAGAATTATGGCAATTCCTATTGGCCAAATTTAATTTATCTGAGCAAGATATTTACCGTGTAAATGGCCTAGTAAACGTTCATAGGTTAATGGCTGTAGCAGCAGGTGCTGACCGCCCAGAACTGCGCTACCCAGCATTTACGCCAAGTATTCCTAAAGGATTACAAGGCAATAAGGATTACTTTGAAGCCATCACTAAAAGCGATCAACTTTTACTGCATCCGTTTCAAAGCTTTACCCCTGTTGTGGATCTAGTACGAACCGCAGCACAAGATCCGTCGGTACTGGCCATTAAACAAACTCTATATCGTACTGGGGCAACCTCTGAAATTGTAAATGCTTTGGTAGACGCTGCACGAAAAGGCAAAGAAGTCACAGTGGTCATTGAACTGCGTGCACGATTTGATGAAGAAGAAAATTTATACCTAGCCAACCGCTTACAAGAAGCCGGTGCTGTTGTTGTGTATGGCGTAGTGGGTTATAAAACCCACACGAAAATGATGATGATTGTTCGCCGTGAAGATAAAAAATTGCGCCGCTATGTGCATCTAGGCACGGGCAATTATCATGCAGGCAATGCTCGCTTGTATACCGATTACAGCTTAATCACTAGCGCCAAAGATATTACCGAAGATGTACACAAGGTATTCCAACAATTAACGGGCATGGGTAAAGCATTAAGCATAAAGAAAATTTACCACGCACCATTTACGCTGCATAAAAGCTTAATGGCTTTGATTGCACAAGAAGTCGAGCACGCTAAAGCGGGCATAGAGTCTCAAATAATTGTAAAAGTAAATGCATTAACTGAACCTAAAATTATTCAAGCCCTTTACCAAGCTAGCCAAGCCGGCGTAAAAGTAAATTGCATTGTTCGTGGAATGTGTCGTTTGATTCCAGGAGTCGAAGGGGTTAGTGAAAACATTGAAGTTCGCAGTATTATTGGCCGATTCTTAGAACACACACGAGTGTATTACTTTTCAAACAACGGAAAGCCTAGGCTGTTTGGCGCTAGCGCAGACTGGATGGAACGCAATTTATTTAAACGCGTAGAAACATGCTTCCCAATTGAAAATGAAGAATGGTTAAAACGAGTTAAAAATGAACTTGACCTATATTTGAAAGACAACTGTCAAAGCTGGATTTTGCAAAGTGACGGCACTTATATTAAGTCTGAACCAAAGAGTGGTGAGGAACGCATTAGTGCTCAAAGTATCCTACTTGAAACTCTGGCGGTATCTAACAGTAAAAAGGATTAGTCCTGATACAAATACCAGCCATAAAAAAACCAGCTATTATCAAGCTGGTTTTTTTATGACACGAGAACAATAGAAACTATTTAAATTTTAATTCATAGCAAGCCACATCCAACAACTGCTTTTCTGATTCTAAATCTAAAACCGTCATAGGATGGTCATTTAAATAGCCTTCTGGAAACGTCAATTCAATTGAAAATTTATTAGCAACAATTGTCGGCAATACCACTAATTTAGCATCAGGGACGCGACCCTGATGAAACAAAATGGACAATCGAAGCAAAATAATCAAACGAGAAATCACGGTACGATTATTCTTTGATAACTCAACAGAATCCGACACCACTGCTTTTTTACGGTGATGCTTAACAATTAAACTAATGGTTTCTTGGATCGGCTTACTAAAGCCCGGCATATCACAATGCTGAATCAAATACGCACCATGTTTATTGTATTGATTGTGCGCTATCGACAAACCAACCTCATGCAGATCGGCTGCCCATCTTAACCAATCTTCATATTCAGGTTCATCTATCTTCCACTTTAAAGCCACCTGCTCATACAAACTTAAAGCTGTGTTGCGAACATTCAGTGCGTGAGCGGTATCCACAACAAATCGAGATTGCATGTTAAGCACGGTTTTCTCTCGAACATCTTCGTGCTTACCACGACCAATCAAGTCGTGCAGCGCGCCTTCTCTCAAAGCGCCTTCGCTGTAACTCATTTCTTGAACATCGAGCTCTTTAAAGATCGAAATCAAGATGGCCACTCCTGCTGGCAACACCTCAAGGCGCTGATCTTTTATTCCCTGCAGCTCTAAGTTATCTATGTGCTTGGCTTCGATCATGAGTTTTTTCAACCGACCTAAACCGGCTCCATCAATACCCGAGTCACTTAAACCATAGTTTGCCAACACACGAGACACGGCACGGTTAGTACCCGAGCTGCCCACTGTATTTTCCCAGCCGATAGATTTGAATCGACCTTTGATTTTTTGTAGCTCTTTTCTGGCCGCAGCAATCGCACGATTAAAATTAATATCGTTAAGTTCGCCATCAGCAAAGTAGCGATCGTTATAACTCACACACCCCATGTGCAGGCTTTCCAAAGCCTTAGGCTTAAAGCGCTCTCCAATTACAAATTCCGTACTGCCACCACCAATGTCTATCACCAGTCGCTTACCATCATCATCGGCTAACGTATGAGCCACGCCTAAATACACAAGACGTGCTTCTTCAACCCCGCTTATAACCTCGATGGGAAAACCGAGCACTTCATTGGCTTTTTTAATGAATTCGTGACTATTACTGGCTGCACGCAAGGTATTGGTGCCCAGTGCCGTCACCTGATATCGATGCAAGCCCTTGATAGGCTCTGCAAATCGCTCTAGACATTCTAACGCTCTTTGCTGGGCATCTTTAGAAATCCCCGTAACAGAAGACAATCCCGCAGCAAGCTGCACTTTCTCGCCACGCTGATCAATAATTTGAATTTGACCATTAATTAACCGGGCAATCACCATGTGAAAGCTGTTTGAACCCAAATCAATGGCCGCCAACATGTGCTGACTTTGAACGCTTTGTTCCATATAGATTCTTTATTACCGAATTATCGCTAAACAGTATTTTCCACGGTATGAACTAATAAGCCAGTAAAACCCCTTTAAATATCGTCTACTACCCATATATAGGTGTCTAGAGTAAATGAAATTGGCTGAAACACCCTGCATTTGAACACCTCTTGCTCAAGTAGCATAATTGACCCAAGGTTTCCAAGTGCTATGATTAGCCCCATCTTGTCTGCATCAGCAGCGGCACATTAATAGAGTAGCGTGAATTATGAGCGAAAATATCCTAACACTTACAGACGATTCTTTTGACGCAGATGTTTTACAGTCTGATACACCTGTATTAGTCGATTACTGGGCTGAGTGGTGTGGTCCTTGTAAAATGATTGCCCCTGTTCTAGAAGAAATTGCTGAAGAGTACGCTGGCAAATTAAAAGTGGCTAAGTTGAACATCGACCAAAACGAAGCAACTGCTCCTAAATACGGTGTTCGTGGTATTCCAACTCTTATGATTTTCAAAGGCGGCAACGTTGAAGGCACTAAGGTTGGTGCACTGTCTAAGTCTCAGCTAACAGCATTCATCGACAGCACGATCTAATATCGTATTGTTTGATCCGATTAAGCCAGTCTGCTTGACTGGCTTTCTCTCGATTAAAAAACACACAAATTTTTTATGCTAAATGTGGACGATCAAAATAAAAGCGTCTATAGTGACTTCATATCTTGAAATGTAGTTACCATCAAATTCAAGACATATTAAAGAATAAGCAGTAGAACCAAAATAACTATCGAGCGTTCAGCTCCCAGTATTCAATAGAACTCCCACATTAAATCCTCAAATTAATTATCTAATTGACGTCTATGAATCTTTCAGTACTAAAGAAAAAATCCGTCCCAGAATTGCTAGAAATTGCAGAAAGCATGGGCATGGAGAATGTCAGCCGTTCTCGCAAACAAGACCTTATCTTCTCGATATTGAAGCGCCATGCAAAAAGTGGTGAAGATATATACGGAGATGGTGTATTAGAAATTCTTCAAGATGGCTTCGGCTTTCTTCGCTCATCAGAAGGTTCTTACCTTGCTGGTCCAGATGATATATATGTTAGCCCGAGTCAAATACGCCGCTTCAACATGCGTAAAGGTGACTTTCTATCCGGTAAAATTCGCCCACCAAAAGACACTGAGCGTTACTTCGCACTATTAAAAGTAAATGAAGTAAACGGCGAAGCACCTGAAAAATCAAAAAGTAAGATTTTATTTGAAAACCTTACTCCATTATTCCCAACTGACCGCTTTACCCTTGAACAAGGCACTGGCTCTACTGAAGATTTAAGCAGCCGTGTAATGGACTTAATTGCGCCAATTGGTAAAGGTCAGCGTGGTCTGATTGTTGCTCCGCCTAAAGCGGGTAAAACAATGCTTCTACAAACCATTGCTCAATCCATTGCTCGCAACTCTCCAGATAGCGACTTAATCGTTTTACTTATCGATGAACGTCCTGAAGAAGTAACAGAAATGAAGCGCAGCGTACACGGTGAAGTGGTTGCCTCTACATTTGATGAGCCACCAGCACGCCATGTACAAGTAGCTGAAATGGTTCTTGAAAAAGCAAAACGCTTAGTCGAGCATAAGCGCGACGTTGTGATCTTATTAGACTCAATTACGCGTTTGGCCCGTGCTTATAACACGGTTATCCCTTCATCAGGTAAAGTACTAACTGGTGGTGTAGATGCTCACGCACTAGAAAAACCTAAACGCTTCTTTGGTGCCGCCCGTAACGTTGAAGAAGGTGGTAGCTTAACCATCATCGCAACGGCTCTGGTTGATACTGGCTCTAAGATGGATGAAGTGATTTACGAAGAATTTAAAGGTACAGGTAACCAAGAACTTCACCTTGACCGTAAAGCCGCTGAAAAGCGTATTTACCCAGCCATTAATATTCGTAAATCGGGTACTCGTCGTGAAGATCACATGATGCCTGAAGCCGAACTTCAACGTTTATGGATTCTGCGTCGAATCATTGCTGAAATGGAAGATCTACAAGCCATTGAGTTTATGATTGATCGTCTTAAGCAGACCAAAACAAACGAAGAATTTTTCATAACCATGAAAGGCTAAGCACAAACGTTGTGAAAACAACGGCTTATCTTCAATAGGTTAAAATTTAAAAGCAGTCTTTGACTGCTTTTTCTGTATCTACAAAACAAGAAAGACACATGAAATACAAGGATTTGCGTGACTTCATCGCGCAGCTAGAAAAGCAAGGTGAGCTCAAGCGCATTACTCACCCAGTCAGCCCAGTATTAGAGATGACTGAAATCGCTGATCGTACGTTGCGTGCTGGCGGTCCCGCCTTGTTATTTGAAAACCCTATTGGTTTTGATATGCCAGTATTGGCCAACCTATTTGGCACCCCAAAAAGGGTTGCTATGGGCATGGGTGAAACCTCGGTTGAAGCACTGCGCGAAGTAGGAGAGCTACTTGCTTATCTTAAAGAGCCAGAGCCACCAAAAGGCCTTAAAGACGCATGGGAAAAAATACCTGTATTTAAACAAGTATTAAATATGGGCCCTAAAGTCGTTAAAAAAGCCCCTTGCCAAGATGTAGTCATTGAAGGAGAAGATGTAGACCTTTCAACAATACCCGTTCAAACTTGCTGGCCAGGAGACGCTGGCCCGCTGATTACTTGGCCATTGGTGATTACTCGTGGTCCAAATAAAGAACGCCAAAATTTAGGAATATATCGCCAGCAAGTCATCGGTAAAAACCGCGTTATTATGCGCTGGTTAAGCCACCGTGGCGGTGCATTAGACTTCAGAGAATTTCAATTACAAAACCCCGGTCAACCTTATCCCGTTGCCGTAGCATTGGGCGCTGACCCAGCCACAATCTTAGGCGCTGTAACGCCTGTTCCTGACACCTTGTCTGAATATGCATTTGCAGGCTTATTACGTGGCAGTAAAACAGAGCTTATTAAATGCATTGGCAATGACCTACAAGTACCTGCCAGCGCCGAGATTGTACTTGAAGGCTTTATCTATCCGGATGACATGGCTGATGAAGGTCCATTTGGCGATCACACCGGTTATTACAATGAAGTAGACAGCTTTCCAGTGATGACAGTTGAACGCATCACTCATCGTAAAGACCCAATTTATCACAGTACCTACACGGGTCGTCCACCAGATGAGCCCGCTATATTAGGCGTCGCTTTGAATGAAGTATTTGTGCCGATATTGCGTAAACAATTTCCTGAAATCACCGACTTTTATCTGCCACCAGAAGGTTGCAGTTATCGCATGGCGGTCGTGACCATTAAAAAACAATATCCTGGCCATGCCAAACGCGTCATGCTTGGCGTGTGGTCATTTTTGCGACAATTTATGTACACCAAATTTGTGATCGTAACCGATGACGATGTGAACGCTCGAGATTGGAACGATGTAATATGGGCCATTACCACACGTATGGACCCGGCTCGCGATACTACCCTTATTGAAAACACACCCATCGATTACCTAGACTTTGCCTCTCCTGTATCTGGCCTTGGCAGTAAAATGGGACTGGATGCTACCAACAAGTGGCCCGGTGAAACCGATCGCGAATGGGGAAAAACCATCGTGATGGATCAAGATGTAAAAGATAAAATAGACGGTATGTGGGACGAACTAGGCATACTAAATCCCGCTCAATCGAATTCTGACAAATCGTCAGAGTCCAAGTAATTGGTGCTATTGTTAATATGAAGCACCAAATTACCATCCAGCCAAAAGGCCTAGTTTTTGAAGCGGATGAAAATGAAACCATTATGGATGCCGCAAAGAATGCTGGCATTAAAATGCTTAAAAGCTGTGACAACGGCATATGTGAAGTTTGCAGGGCAACATTATTGGCTGGGGTAATTGATACTCCTGAAGGCCAATTTAATGCCCAAGATAAAGACGTAAACCCCATGCTACCTTGTGTCAGCCAAGCAAAATCTGCATTAATTTTGGAGCAAAAAAAGGTGCTAGCCCCAGGCGAAATATCCTTACAACACATCGCATTTCAAGTTAAAAACATAAACCAACAAACCGGTGATGTTTTTATTGTTGAATTGCTAGCGCCCGCTGGAAAAAACCCAGAATTTCACGCAGGCCAATATTTAGAGCTTTTAATTGATGGCAAAGAATATCCGTTCACCATTGCGAGCGCACCAGGCAAACGAGATATTGAATTACATATTGGGGCGGATAAAGACCATAGCGCCAACCAAGATATTCTTAACCACCTGACATCCAATCCTACTGTACGCGCCAAATTACCAAGAGGCGACGTATGGATCAAACCTAATAAAACTGAAGACAATTTACACGACCCTTTAATTTTTATTGTAGCGGGAACCGGCTTTTCACAAGCTAAAGCCATGATCGAAGAGCAGTTTAAGCATCAACACAGCGCTATTTATTTATACTGGATTAACCGTGATGCCAATGGTTTTTATTCTAAGCTTGCTGACCAATGGGCACAGGATAATAAAATCCATTACCAAGCCATGACCCCAGAAACACCTGACTGTGCACATTATACGAACCAACCTGTTGAGGCGTTAATCGCGCAGCAGTTCGAAAACATAGCCCCGTTACAACTTGTGCTATGTGGCGGCCCTAACTTTGTATATAGCGTACTTAACGGACTAGAAAGCAAAGGTATCAACCAAGCTCAAACCATGAGCGACGTTTATGCTTACATGCCGAGACCAGAAAAATAATTTTTGATCTTGATTAAAAAAGCCCGAATTCAGTATTAAACTGAACTCGGGCTTTTTTATGTTCACTCGCAAAGCAATATGTAATGAAACACTACGGCTGCTTAGCCATCATATTAAATAATACATTGGGAAAAAAACGCTTAATCTTCAATGCCAATAATGACAAACCCTCACCCACTGCGATCTCTCGTACCCCCTTGTTCATTTTAGCAACAATCACCTTGGCGCACTTATCCACATCCATTCCTGTTTCTATATTAGGATCATCGCCAGCAAATTGGCTTCCATCACCTACAACAGCATTACGTGCTACATCTGTTTTGATAAACCCAGGTGTAATGGTAGAAACCTGAATTCCAAATTCCTTTACTTCCGCCCTTAGCGCATCAAAAAAACCCATCACTGCATGCTTGGCGGCACAATATCCAGTGCGCCATTTCACACCGACTTTACCAGCCACACTCGAAGTGACCGCAATATGGCCACTGCCTTGCTCTACCATAATAGGCAATACAACCTTGGTTAAAGCGATTTGACCCAACACATCTACATCAAGCAGCTGTTTATAAACAGATAAGTCTGTCTCTAAACATTTTGAACGCTGAGAGATACCTGCGTTATTTATCAGCACATCAATTCGTCCAAATTTCTGCTGCACTGCTTGTGCTTTAGTCGTCATAGAATCATGCTCTGTAACATCCAATGGCAACACCAGTATGTCGCTGTC
>JAWUVN010000017.1:0-7723 GCA_034112345.1 Bermanella sp.
CAAGGTGATTGCTGATTGGGGCATACGAGATCTAGATCAAACCGATATTAAAACCTTGCCTAAGCGCACCAATGTACATATTGCTAGGCAAGCTTTACGGTTGGCGTTGCTTGATCAGTTAGGCGGCCATGATGCGGTGCACTGGGGGCATCAATTAGTGGGATTTGATGAATGTGATACAGATATCAAAATGAACACTGGAGCAAAAGACAAAGGCGTGAAGTTACGTTTTAAAGTTGAAGGCCTAGATGAAATACAGCACATCAACGCTGACTTGGTGGTCGGTGCTGATGGTATTCGCAGTACGGTGCGCAGTTTATTGTTGGATGAAAGTGTATCGCCTTTACGTTACCTAGATTGCATTGTAATTTTAGGTATTTGTCCATTAGAAAATATAGTGGGAGCAGATCTTACTCTGCTGGATTCCGAAACGGTGTTTCAAACCGCCAATGGCCACGAGCGTATTTATGTCATGCCTTATGATGCACACTCGGTTATGTGGCAGCTTAGTTTCCCCATGCCAGAAGGTGAGGCCAAAGCGTTAAGTACCCAAGGCACACACGCACTGAAAGAAGAAGCCATTAAAAGATGCCAGTGGCATAATCCTATACCACAAATTTTAGCCGCAACAGAGCATACTGAAGTAACAGGTTATCCTGTATATGACAGAGCACTGCTTGAACCCTCATTATTAAAACAGGCTACACAAGCGACTTTGATTGGAGATGCAGCACACCCTATGAGCCCGTTTAAAGGGCAGGGGGCTAATCAAGCTCTGTTGGATGCGTTGGCATTAGCCAGAGAAATAAAAAGGGCATGCAGGCCGTCATCTCAATGGCGAAAGGTAGGCATAAGAGAAAGTGTGTTAACCCATTTTGAGGCAGGCATGTTAGAGCGCAGTGCCAGCAAGGTACAAGATTCGGCAGACGCAGCGCAGTTTCTGCATTCAGATATCGTGCTACACGAGGGCAATGAGCCAAGAGGCCGGTGCTTGAAGCGCGAATAAGCGTGCTTAAAATACTATGGCGTTTTGCATCGATCCAAGTATCGTACATCTAAATTACAGTTTTAATAATTGCGTGATCGTTAATAGCACTCAAATCATCAGGTATCAAAATGGCCAAAAAGTTTTACGTAGTATGGCAAGGTAGAGAAACCGGTATTTTTACCGATTGGACTACCTGTAAAAAACAGGTAGATAAGTTTACCGGTGCAAAATATAAGTCGTTCACATCACAGGCAGAAGCCGAAGCGGCATTTACGGGTAAAGCCCTAGCATCGGGTAGTTCAAAAACAGGGGCATCAAGTGCTTCTTCATCCAAGAAAAAATCCACAGCGCAAACCGTTAAAACATATACCGCAGCTGAAATAGCAAAGATGGCCATAGACACTAAAATATTCACCGATGGCGGCTGCGAGCCTAACCCTGGTGAAGCGGGTTCGGGTGTGGCTGTGTACCGTAATGATGTGGTTGATGAACTTTGGTATGGTTTGTATAACCCTAATGGCACCAATAATACAGCTGAATTACATGCTTTAAATCAAGCCATGATTATGGCAAAAGACGAAGTTGAAAAAGGGTTGTCGGTTGCCATTTTTTGCGATTCAAAATATTCCATTCAATGCGTGACTCAGTGGGCGGTTAGCTGGGAAAAAAGCGGCTGGAAAAAGAAGAGTGGTGAAATAAAAAACTTAGAATTAATCAAAGAGATGTTTGCCTTGCATCAGGTGTTAAAAAATAAAATTCAAGTACTTCATGTGAATGGACATGTAGGGGTTGAAGGCAACGAACTGGCCGATCGGATGTCGATTTTAGCCATACAAGCCAAAGATAAAGACTTTACTCAGTACCGTGATGACATTGATGTAGATGCTATTCTGGCGATGCGAGCAGGGTGATTCGCAGCCCCCTAAAAATGATTGCAATTAATGCAGGGATGTCAGTATGGAATTTGCAGGTTATTCAATAGAGCTATTGTCTCTACTGTTTGTTGTGGCCATTATTGCTGGACTACTGGATACATTGGCCGGTGGAGGAGGGTTAATTTCAATACCTGCTTTAATATTAAGCGGTATACCGCCTTTAGCAGCATTGGGTACTAATAAATTACAGGGTTGTATGGGAACGGCGACGGCCACTTATATTCTGGTTAAGAAGAATAAAATTAGTTTATCTGAAAATAAACCGCTTATGTTGTCGGCTTTTATTGGGGCTGTTGTTGGTACTATTATTGTTCAGTTTATCGATACAGATGTACTGTCTTTTGTCATTCCTGTTGTGCTTTTATTTATAGCGATTTATTTTCTAATTTCTCCAAAACCTAAAAATACGTTGCATAAAAAAACAGTGTCCGATGGTCAATATAAAAACGCTATAGTACCTGCGATTGGTGCATACGATGGAATGTTTGGGCCGGGCACGGGGTCGTTTTTTACGCTTGTAGGCGTTGCTTATCGCGGGCATGAAATAATTCAATCAACAGCCATCGCTAAATCACTTAATTTTTCGACCAATGTTGCTTCTTTAATTGTTTTTTTAGGGGTAGGTCAGGTTGTTTGGGTTGTCGGTCTTTCAATGATGTTAGGGCAGTTTATTGGTGCGTGGGTGGGATCTCATTTACTGTTTAAAATTAATCCATCATATCTAAGAGTGATTGTTGTTTTAATGTGCACGGGAATGCTTATTAAATACAGCCATTCGATGGGCTGGATAGCATTTTATTAACCGTATATATCTTTAATATTTAACTATTAAATATACCATTAGTTTCAGCACCTTTAACAACTTATCAGAGTGGTTGGTTAAAGATGCTTGGGGTTAAACGTTATAAGAGAGTAATTAACACTGCTTTTATATCGCGTTCTATTCTTTATTTCTCTTTAGCATTCTCGTTAATGTGTCATCTTTTAAAAAGTGATGATGCCAAATAGCCGCTGCCGCATGAGCAAAGATAATAAACATGAATATATTGCCCAATGTTTCATGAATATCTTCTAAGAAATGGGCTGTGTCTTTATTTTTATCCATTAGGTGTGGCAAGTCTATGCCTAAAATAGTGATGTCTTTTGCTTCAGCAATTAGGACTGATACACCTAATATTGGCATAACAATTAAGCAACCAATAAGAGCCAGGTGCACACCGTTGGCCATTAAGGTTTTTAATTTGTCCATTTCTACCATGGCTGGGGCAGGGTTCAGTTTTTTATTGATTAAGCGCACTAGGGTTAATAAGAATAAAAGCGCGCCAATTTGAAAGTGAATAAATTTAAATAAATCACGATTCTCTGTGCCTCGCTCAAATAACTCACGTAATTCGATGCTAGCAAATGCGGCGATAACCAGTACCAGTGTTAGCCAGTGAATAATTCGATTGGGTAAAGGGTACATATGTTCTCTCTCCTATTTTTATTTATATGCTATTTTTTATTGCTTTTTAGCTGATTCAAGTGTTGCTAAAAACTTGGTTAATGGTAAATCACCTACGATTCGTAAACTTGATAGCTCTGCTTGGTTTTTGAAAAATAACACAGCTGGTGGACCAAACAAGTTAAACGATTTTAAAAACTGTAATTGATTATCTGTATTATCTGTCATATCAAGTTGTACAAACACAGCATTGGCCATGGCTTTACCTGCTTCAGGCTGACTGAATACTTCGGTATCCATTACTTTACAGGCAATACACCAGTCGGCGTAAAAATCTAATACCAGTACTTTTCCGTCTTGATTTGCCTGCACCAGTAGGGATTCAAATTCTTGGCTAGTAGTAATGCGAGTGTGCTGTGCGCCTTGGTCGTGGTTAGATGACACTCCACTGTTTCCATTTGATGCTGACATAAAGCTAAGAGGTGCTAGCGGGTTAGTTTGGCCTGCTGCTGAACCAATCATCAATAGTGATCCATATAGGCTAAAGATGATGCCTAGGGCTTTGAATAAGCGTTTCCACCCCTGTGAGCCTTGTTCGAATGCACCTAAGAATACACCCGTGCCGATCAATAATACGCCCCATAACATTAGGGTGACAGATGCAGGCACAACGCGTTCTAGTAACCAAACGGCAATGGCCAATAGTGCCACACCAAATACGTTTTTAACGCCGTCCATCCACATGCCTGCTTTAGGTAAGAATTTACCACCACCCGTACCAATGATTAATAGCGGAACACCCATGCCCAGGCCAAGTGCTAGCAAGGCTAAACCGCCTAATAGAGCGTCACCCGTAGTGGATATGTATACTAATGTACCGGCTAAAGGTGCGCTAACGCATGGGCTAACCACAAGTGCTGATACCGCGCCCATAATCGCTACGCTAATCAAACTGCCGCCTTCTTGCTTGTGCTGAACATTCGTTAATCTATCTTGAATAAAGCGGGGCAATGCAAGTTCGTACAGGCCGAACATGCTTAACGACAATAATACAAATACGGCTGCAAACGAGCCTAGAACCCATGGATTCTGAAGATACAGCGCGACGTTAGCAGTAGCACCAAAATAGCCGACAATGACACCAGCAATCGCATAGGTGACGGCCATGGCCAATACATACGATAGTGACATTGCAAAAGCACGGCGTGTGGTGAGGCTTTCACCTTGGCCGACTATGATGCTGGATAAAATAGGGATCATCGGAAATACACAAGGTGTGAAGGCAAGGCCCAGACCCAAAGCGAAAAATATAAGCAGTTGAACGGCCATGCTGCCGTTTTCTAATATAGCGGTAATAGATGAAATATCAGACGAGTCTATTTCCACGTTGGTGTTGTTTGAGCCATTTTCAATGTTAGAGGTGTTTAACGCGACAGATGCAGGAAGGGTCGCTGGGTCTAGAGTTAGTTTAACGGGAGGGTAGCAAAGACCCGCTTCAGCACAGCCTTGAAAGCTTAGTTTGATCGGTTTGGTTGTATGGAATGGAACAGAGATATCTAAGGCATGTTTGAATATTTGCATCTTGCCAAAGTATTCGTCTTCTTTTTCTATGGGGGTTTGCTCGAAGGCGATATTAAGAGTCTGTTCCCCTTGTTTAGCTTTTATTCGAGACTGATATAGATAGTAATGGTCTGCAATATCCCATTGAACATGCAGCTGGTTGTCCTCTACCGTTGCTGTGTATATAAAAGCTTGTTCGACAGGTAAGAACTCGCTGTCAGAGGCGTGGCTTAACCAGCTAAAACTTTGAATGAGAATAACACTCAACAGCATTATCAAATACTTTGTTTTGTGATTGCTCTTTTGCAGCATGGTTGGCCCCTTGTATTGACGCATGTTCAAATAGTAACGCTAGAATAAACTAAGAAATGTTAAGGAAACCTTAAGAATTGATATTTAAACTGCCTGTAATGATTAAAAAACCTTATCTTTTATGACAGGATTTTAAAATATGAAACAGTTATACAGTCTAGCTTTATTAATGATGCTTATATTCAGTGCCGGCAGCCATGCCTTGGGCAGTAATAGTGACCAATGGATAGATAAGCTTGATTTGGGCCAATACAAAAACAAAGTGGTGTATTTAGACTTTTGGGCATCATGGTGTGGGCCTTGTCGAAAATCATTTCCTTGGTTGAATAGCATTCAGAATAAATTCGAAGATAAAGGGTTGGTGGTAATTGGCATTAACCTAGATTCTGATTTTGAAAATGCAGAAGAGTTTTTACAGTCAGTTCCGGCTGCGTTCACATTATTTTCAGACCCAGATGCTAAGTGGGCTGACCAATATAAATTAATTGGCATGCCCAGCTCATTTGTATTAGATGGTAATGGTGAGATTCGTCATCGCCATGTGGGATTTAAAAAATCAGACATCGATGCCTATGAAAAAAGCATTGTCTCTCTATTAAATGAACTTAAATAACCAGCGATAGGTGAATGTTTATGAAGCTAGATAAAATTAAAAAAGTCGCATTGGTCATACTGGGCATGAGCTTGATAAGCGCGTGCGGTAATTTAGGGGTAAAGCCATGGGAGCGTGATGTACTTGCCCGCGATGATATGGCGCTAGAAAGCGCGGCTATGGATAGCGCATTTGATGACCATATTTATTTTAGTAAAGAAGCCAGTTCAGGCGGAAAAGGGTTTGGAGGTGGCGGCTGTGGGTGTAACTAATATGAAAAATAATTATCGTAATATTCGTAACAATTTAAAAACAGCCACTGGCACGTTACTAGGTGCAGCCACAGCCATTGTGCCAATCTCTTCGGTGCAAGCAGTTGAAGCCAGCAGTGAATGGGAAACAGATGTGGCAGTGTTGATTTACAACGAAGCCGATCGAGTAAGCGCATTCGAACCGGCTATTGCCACTAAAAAAACCTTTGATGATGAAAGCGTATTAGGTTTTAAATTTGTTTTTGATGCACTAACAGGCGCGTCGGCTAATGGCGCTGCTACATCTGATGATGTACAAACATTTACCCGCCCAAGCGGCAATGGTGAATACTCAACGGCTGCAAGCGATACACCTTTAGACGATACTTTTCGTGATACTCGGGTCAGCTTAACCGCCAATTATGAAACCCCTGTGGGGCGCTTAAATAAAATGGTGTACGGGGCTAATATCTCTAATGAGTACGATTTTTTATCATTAGGGGGCAGTGCAACCTATTTACAAGATATGAATGAGCGTAATACCACGCTAAGTGCGGGTATGTCATTCGAATACGATAGCATTAAGCCGGTAGGGGGTAAGCCCGTTCCTTTATCTGAAATGAAAGCGAATACGGAAACACAAGTACGAGATGGAGCAGATGACACTCGTATTATGAGTGAGCTGTTATTGGGGATCACACAAATCATTGATCGCAATACGTTGGTGCAATTTAACTACGGTTTTGCTTTAAGTGACGGCTACCATAATGATGCTTATAAAGTGACATCGGTTTTGGATAGCAATGGTGATTTAATCGCAGCCAACGGATTAAACGGAACATACTTGTATGAAAACCGCCCTGATAGCCGTACCAAGCACAGCTTGTATGGGAAAATTAAGCATTTTCTAAACGGCGATGTTGTAGATGTATCGTATCGCTATATGTGGGATGACTGGGAAGTGGCTTCAAATACGGTTGATTTTCATTACCGTAAAAACTTCAGCAACGGTTTTTACCTAGAACCCCACGTCCGCTATTACAGCCAAGAAGCGGCAGAGTTTTATCAATACAGTCTGACGGATACCGAAGCCACTGCGCTTATTGCATCAAATGGTAACTTAACTTCGGATTACCGCTTAGGGGATATGACGGCTACCACGCTTGGTTTGAAGTTGGGCTTCTTAACACCCAATGGTAATGAAAACAGTGTGCGTTTAGAAATGTACACTCAAAACCCTGATTTGAATGAAAGCGTTGAGGCGGTTATCCTGCAGTATAATTACTCGTTTTAATGTTCAATTTAAATTGATTGAGGCCAGATGACCCAACCCCTAAATATCGAAAAACAGAAAAACGGTTATATTGGCCGTTTTTCTGTTATGGCCAGCCCCTGTGAAATACTGCTCGATCTTCCCGTCGAAAAATCCAATGAGCAATATTCATTCGATCAAATAGAATCCATGATGTGGCATGTGTATCATTATTAAAGTGTATTGAGTAATAGCTTGGTTGAAAAATGACAGTGAATACTGATTTTGATATAAGGCTGCTGAAGCTTCAAATTTAATAAAACGAATTTTTTATCATTGGATTCAGCTTCGTTCTACTGATAGCCATCACCGATGGGAAGACTAGCTAA
>JAWUVN010000018.1:0-33719 GCA_034112345.1 Bermanella sp.
TGGCGCCAGTCAGGATAGCGCTAATGGAGCATTTAAGTTTTATAGTTATCGAGACCCTAGGGTGGCCGGTACATTTAAAGATTTTGACAGATCAATTGATTGGTTTAAGAGCACTGATCATGAATCAGACGCTATTGAACAGGCAATACTAGGTGTCATTTCGAGTATTGATAAACCTGGCTCGCCTGCTGGAGAAGCTAAACAAGCTTTTCATAATGAAATTCAGGGTCGAACCGCGAAATGGCGCAATGAATTTAGACATCGAGTGCTCCAGGTTTCATTGAGCGATTTGGAACGTGTAGCGAATACTTATTTTGACGAAAGTAAGGCCAGTTATGGTGTCTTGTTGCAGAATGAAAATAAGCAGGAAGCCTTGGATTTAGGTTTTGAAATTAAAGAGCTATAAGTAATGAATACAAAATCATTTAAAATACTCGCGCTATTTGGCTTGCTGTCAATAAGCGGCAGTGCATTCTCTGACTTGTTGAACGAAGCTGTTGCAGAAGAGAGAAGTGGACTTGAGGCATCTAAGGAATCTCAATCTAAGATTGATGTGATGTTTGATAAAAAATCTGAGGTGATACAGGAAATACGTATTACAAAGGCAGAGATTGATCAGCTGACGGTTTATAATAATCAGCTTAAAGCGATCATTGAAGACCAGGGTGAGCAAAAACTATCTTTTGAAAAACAATTAAAAGACATAGAGGTAACGCAGCAAGGCATTATGCCCTTGATGGAAAGGATGCTTACTATGCTTGATCAGTTTGTGGAATTAGATCTTCCCTTCTTACTAGAGGAGCGACGTGTCCGTATCGCCACACTAAGATCTTTGCTTTTAAGTTCTGACGTTACAATTTCAGAGAAATTTCGTCGGGTTATGGAGTCCTATCAAATTGAACTTGAATATGGCCGTACCATTGAGGCTTACCGATCAAAAGATGAATCTGGGCGTATAGTTGATTACTTAAGGTTAGGCCGTGTAGGGCTTTATTATATTGGTATGAATTCTGGTGATGCATACGCTTGGAGTCAGAAGAATGCTAAATGGCTTGAGCTGGGTAGTGGTTACCATGCTGCTATTAATAAAGGGATTCAGATTGCAAGAAAGCAATCAGCTCCAGCTTTACTTGATCTACCGCTACCTTCTTTAGGAGGGATTTAATAATGCGTTTATTACTGATTTTAGCATTTAGCTTTATAAGTGCTACAAGTGCAGCCGAGGATACTCAGGCGCAAGCAGTGCCTGCTAATATTAAATATCTTTCGGACTTACTGGGGGATATTAAGGGTCAAAACGAGAAGAATGCTCTTACCCATGCACAAAGGGAGCAGCTTTTCTCTCAAAGTCTGTCTGATATTGAATCTGATTTTACTCGAAATAAAAGAAAGCTTAAGCAAGTGAAGTCTGAGACTAAGCGTCTAAAGTCTACATTTGAAAATAATGAAGAAGATTTGTCTGAATTAGATAAAGAGCTTAAAAAAAGCCTAGGTAACCTTGGTGAAATGTTTGGGGTTGTAAGGCAAGTGGCTCAAGACGTATCTTCTACGCGTGAAAGTTCTTTACTTAAAGTAGAGTTAGGGGCTGAGTCTGAAGTTTTAAGGTCTCTGTCTGAGAGTAAGGCATTGCCAAGTATTAACGAATTAGAGTCTTTATGGTTTGAAATTCAAACACAAATGACAAAGCAAGGTCAGATCAAGCGCTTTACATCTGAATACGTTGACACTCATGGTGTTAAAATTAAGGGGGAAATAGCGCATATAGGTCCGTTTGCTGCATTTAATCAAAATGGTTATCTTAATTTTGATTTAGAGACAGGTTTGTTTTTAGAGTTAGGAAAACAACCATCTAGTGCCTCTGATGCCATTGATTTCTTTAGTGGTAGTGAAAATATATTTTCTAGTATTTCAATTGACCCAACAAGAGGCACATTGCTGAGCTTAGGTAGTCAGAGTCCTAGCTATTTAGATCGTATAAATCAGGGTGGTGTAATTGGTTACATTATACTTGTGCTTGCTATTGCAGGTGTTAGCTTCGGTTTATACCTTTTAGCAAGTCGACTAAAACTTGCATCTCAAGTTCGCGAGCAGTTGTTAGACGTATCATTGCCCTCAAATCAGAATCCTTTAGGTAGAGTTTTAGCTGTTTATCAAAATGAAAAGAATCTATCTGATTTAGAGACGCTGGAAATGAAGCTTGATGAAGCAGTCTTGAAAGAATTACCTGATATTGAAAAAGGTCAGTCACTCATTAAATTACTGGCCGCCGTTGCACCTTTATTAGGCTTACTTGGAACCGTGACTGGTATGATTGCTACTTTTCAATCAATTACTCTGTTTGGTACAGGTGACCCAAAGCTAATGGCGGGCGGTATTTCACAGGCATTGATCACAACAGTGCTAGGATTGGTCGCGGCTATCCCGCTTTTGTTTGTTCATAACTTAATTGCCAGTCGCAGTAAGGCGCTTGTTCAAATTTTAACTCAGCAATCTGCAGGTATGATTGCTGAGCAAGCACAAAAGAGCACTTAGTAATGCTGCAACAAATATCGTTGTTTTTAGATAGTGGAGGTCCCGTGTTGTATGGGATTTTTATGATATCTATCGCGTTAGCCAGTTTGATTTTAGATCGTTATTATTTTTTCAGGCGAGAGTCTATAGGCCTATGTCGTCAGCAAGTTAAGCGATGGAACAGTATTGATAAAGAAAACGCTTGGTGCGCACAAAAACAACGAGAGCAAATTGTATCTGAAGTGTATGTTTCATTTCAAAAGTACCGTTCATTAATACAGTTACTTGTGGTTGTTTGTCCCTTGATGGGGTTACTTGGTACCGTAACAGGGATGATTAATGTGTTTGATGTAATGGCTGTAACCGGTACGGGTAACGCTAGAGCGATGGCCTCTGGTATTTCAATGGCAACCATTCCAACAATGGCCGGAATGATTGTGTCTTTGGTAGGTCTGTATTTTAAAACTCGTTTTGACGGATTATCTAAAAAGCAGTTTGATACATTTAAAGATAAGTTGATTAGGTAAATGATATGAGAAAAAACTACTCAACAATAGAAGATGAAGATTCAGTAATTGACATGACTCCCATGCTGGATATTGTATTTATTATGCTTATCTTTTTTATCGTTACCACGTCGTTTGTAAAAGAAAGCGGTATAACGGTAAGTAGGCCGTCTGCACAAACAGCAGCTGAAGATAAAAAAGGCAATATCATGGTCGCTATAAAACCGAATGGCGAAATATGGATAGATAAACGAGCAGTTGATATTCGATCTGTGAGAGCGAATATTGAAAAATTAAAAGCTGAAAGTCCAGAGAGTGGCGTAGTTCTGCAGGCTGACACTGATTCGAAAACAGGCTTGCTTGTTAAGGTTATGGACCAAGTTAGGATGGCAGGTATCTCTAATATTTCAATTGCGGCGGAAGTGCGTTGATGAGGGTTTTGATACTCGCACCGTTGGCCCTACTTGTTTGTGCTCTTGTTTTTTGGTTGATGCAGTTAATGATTACGCCATCAACAGAGGTTGTTAAGCGCGAAGATAATGTGGCAATGGTGGATTTCATTCGTAATTTGAAAGACAGCTCTAGTGACACTAAGCAAAGAAACTTAAAAGAGCCTAAAAAGCCCAAAACACCACCCATGCCTAAAGCACCTAAAGTGCAGCAAACTGCTGCTCAAAATATGAGCTTAAATATGCCTAATATTAAGCCTGACTTCTCTAGCTTTAAAGGAAATGGCCTTGGTAATATGTTGTCTGGATATGGTTTTGGAGACAGTGATGTTATTGCATTGGTTCAGCCTAAGCCTAGGTATCCTGCTCAAGCCTTAAGTCGCAAGATAGAAGGGTGGGTAATGGTACGATTTAATATTACTAAGGAAGGTACAGTAGATTCTGTAGAAGTTGTTGATTCGAAACCTAAAGGGGTATTCGAACGTGAAGCGGTAAGGGCTGCGTGGCGCTATAAATTCAAGCCTAAACTTGTAGATGGCAAGCCTGTTGAGCAGGTTGCCACTTTGCCATTCGAATTTACGTTGGAAAAATAAATGTTTAAGTATTACTTGGTGTTGAGTTTACTATTTTTTACTGTCTTTACTCACGCTACCATCAGTCCTAGAACTTATAATGCACTTAATGATCTTCAAGAAGCTGTGTCTGCGGCAGTAACAGTAGAACAGTATGCAGAAATCGAAAAGGATTTAATTGAATTAAGGGCTGGATTACAAGGCAACGCTCTGGGTGAGGCTTTAACATTGCAGATAATTGCTCAGCTGAATGATGCGCAAGGGTTTAATAATAAAGCCATTGAGGCATTAAAAATAGCGTATGCATTAAAGGATTTAGATGCTTCTACTAAGGGGCAAATAGGTACAAGCTTAGCTTATATGTATTTTTCACAAGGTGAGTTTGATAATGCTATCGTAATTTTACAAGGGCATATCGCACAACAAAAGAAAGAAATTTCACCTACGATCTTTGCTTTACTAGCAATGTCATATTTTAGTATTGATGACTTTATTCAGGGATTGCCGTATATCGAAAAAGCATGTGAAACGGCTAAAACCCCGAATGAATCTTGGCTGGCTAATGCCTTTGCGGCTAACTATAAGTTAAATAATTTAGAGCGTGCAATATATTATACAGATTTATTGATCTTTAATTACCCTGAAAAAGCAGATTATTGGAATCAAAAAACAGGCTTGCATCAATCATTAGAGAATTACAATAAGGCTGCTTTGATTAGTAATCTGAGTCATAGTCAGGGGTATCTTACAAAGCAAGCTCAGTTATTTAATCTCGGTATTTTGATGGCATCTGCTGGCGCGCCATACGAGGTCGCTGTCTCGCTTGAAAAGGCGATTAATGAATCATTGATTGCTCGTAGCGAAAAAATAGATAGATTGCTCATGCAAGCCTGGGTTCAATCAAAAGAAATGACTAATGCTAGAGCATCTCTTAAAGGTTTGTTTCAGCAATACGAGAAGCCTAAAGATGGGATGCTACTTGTTAATTATTTGATGGATGCAGAGTTGTGGCTTGAATCAATTGTAATATCTAATAAATTATTGGGTGCTAAAAAAACACTTACAGATAAACAGCTTGGGTCGGTGCTTTTGATGCGTGGGGTTAGCCTTTATCGCCAGGGTGAAACTCAAGAGGCAATGATTAGCTTAGGTAAAGCAAGTGGCTTAAAGGAATCGGCCAGCCAAGCTAAAAGCTGGATGAATTACATAAAACAAATGCAGGGCTAGTTTAAGCCCTGCCTATATGATCATACGTCTAGTTCAATAAATATAGGGGCGTGATCACTTGGCTTTTCCATTGCCCTTGTATCGTAATCTATGCCTGCATTCAAAAGTCTTTCTGTGAGAGGTTTGGTTATGAGTATCATGTCAATTCTTAGTCCTCTTTTCGGTTCGTCATCAAATCCTTTGCTTCGATAATCAAACCAACTGAAACGATTGTTTACTGCAGGGTTCAGCATTCGATAGCTGTCTACGAGCCCCCAGTTTAATAATTCTGTTACCCATTCACGTTCTTCAGGTAAAAAAGCACTCTTGCCTGTTTTGATCCATCTTTTCTTGTTCGGCTCGCCAATACCTATGTCTATATCAAGCGGAGCCACGTTTAAATCTCCCATAACTATCACGTTATCGTTTGGTGTGAAGTTATCTTTTAAATACTGAATTAGATCTTCGTAGTATTTCTTTTTAGCAGGGAATTTTGTTTCGTGGGCTCTGTTCTCGCCTTGAGGGAAATAACCATTGATGACATGAAGGGTTTCATTTTCTAGAAAGTCATACGATGTGTGTATGAAACGTTTTTGAGAATCTTCAGTGTCAGTAGGGTAGCCTTTCTGAACTAGGGTAGCAGGGTAATCTGATAAGGTAGCCACGCCGTAGTGTGCCTTTTGGCTGTGTACTTCTGTTAGCCAGCCCAAGCTAGCTACATCTTCGGTAGGGAATTGGTCCGGCATAGCTTTGACTTCTTGTAAGCCGACTATGTTTGCTTTTAAATTATGTTTAATGGCTTCTAACTGGTGTTGGCGGGCTCTGACACCATTTACGTTAAATGACACTATTTTCATTTTGAATTCCGTGACTTTTATCTGAATATCGGCATTATAGGGAGTTATATTTATAAGGGTTAGTGATTTATGGAATTCTTGACTGCAGACCTTTCGTACGCGGGCTTCTTGATTGTAGATCTTATTGCTATTTTCAGCTTGGTTGGAGCAATGCGCTGGTTGAGCCGGTATATGGTTAAGCCTATTAATATGAAATCTGAAGCCAGTAATATAGAGACTGCAGCCGCTGTTATAGCGTTAATGCTGGCGCTAACAGGAGTTACATCTGGCTCATTTAGTTTAACTTTGTTCGATGAATGGCTACTTGTTACAGGTTATGGGCTTCTAGCTATTGCACTGCTTAGATTGGGTGCCTGGGTACAAGATAAAGTGGTTTTACCCGCTTTAAATTTAACCTACGCTACGCAGCAAGGAAATACAGCTGCAGCTTTGATTACTGGTGCACACCTTATTGGGACGGCAATAGTTATCCAATCATCTATGGCGTGGGCATCTCAAGATGCTAATTTAGGTTTAATTGCATTATTGTTTGGGTTTGTTATCTCTCAATTCCTTCTGGCGTTAGAGACAAGACTTAGGTTGGTTTGGACGGGTGGCGGCTTGTTAAAAGCCATAGAGAAAAAACAAAATGGTGTAGTATTGAAGGCTGTGTTTCAGCATATAGGTGCTGCTATGGCAATTAGTGGCAGTGCTCACTTTGCTTCTGCTATAGAGTACCAGTTAGAGTTAGCTGTGGTTGCTTGGTTGTTTAGCTCAATTGTATTCTTACTTGCATACCTAGCGCTGGCGGAATTATGCGTGCGCTTTATTTTACCTAAAGAGAAAAGTGTAGAAGGTGGGCGTGCTGCCCTTGAAGGTGCGATTTATTTGGGCTGGGGTTTTATTTTGCCAGCCCTTGCTAGTTAATTGCAATAATATATTAATAAGTTATTGGTTAGGGTTTGAATACCTTGACCAATTCAAAACCCTCTTTAATTAGATGCTCTGCATGTAATTGGCTCATGGTCCCTTTTTGACAGTACAAAAGTATATTTCGGTCCTTCGGTAACTCTTCAAGTTTGTTATTTAACTGATAAAATGGAATTTTAATTATTTCGTTATTAGTTAAGTGAAGAGGTGAAAGTTCTTCTTCTTGAGGGTGTCTAATATCAACGATTAAATCATTTGTATTGGGTACTTGAACTAATTCTATTTCAGTTACACCCTCAGAGCTGGATAGTACATTCTTAATTCGTTCAATTTTAGCCTTAGCAATAGCCTCATCTAAAACATCAAAGTTAAAGTTTGCTTCTTCTCTCTCAATTTTTTCCGGCTTGGCTCTAGTGGTTGGTTTTACTGAGATTACACCGCAGTACTCAGGCATGCTAGCAGCAAAATCATAAGTACCAATTTGACGAGATATATCAATGATCTCTGGTTTGTCCATCGCGACAAGAGGGCGCAATACTAACATGTCTGTTACCGAGTCGATGACTGTTAGGTTTCTCAGTGTTTGACTTGATACCTGAGCGATACTTTCGCCAGTTACAAGTGCTTCTATACCAAGGTCTTTCGCTACTTTTTCGCCTGCTCTTAACATCATGCGCTTAAGAATAACGCCCATTTGTGAATTATCTACTTCTGTTAATATTTCCGTTACTACAGCTTCAAACGGAACAGTTACAAATTTAACGCCATGAGAAACGCTGTATTTTTCCCAAAGATAATGCGCTACTTGTTTTACACCAATCTCGTGAGCAGATCCTCCTAGATTAAAAAATAAATAGTGAGTTTGCAGGCCTCGTCTTGTTAGTAAATAGCTGGCCACATTGGAATCAAAACCACCAGATACTAAGGATAAAACAGAATCTTGTGTACCAGTAGGGTAGCCGCCCATTCCTTTATCAATTGATGAAATGGTAAGTAATCTTTGCTTTTTGATTTCCATTTTCACAATGACGTCAGGGTTATGAAGATCCACCGATTTTGCTTCGCAGTGTTGCAACAAGCCTCCGCCGATATAGCGCTCTACATCCGTTGATTTAAAATCATGGGTCCCACTGCGTTTAACTCGAACACAAAATGTTTTATCTTTAATAGATTCTGCAAATCCCGCTTTGGCGATTTCTAAGATATCGTCAAAGGTTTCAAAATTAAACTCTTTTACTGTAAGGATAGAGTGGATACCAGTGATACGAGTTAATATATCTCTAACTTTTAACTCTGGGGAGTCATCTTTTATATTTATTTCTATGCTGTCCCAGCTGCCTTGAACACCGCAATCAACATTATTGTATGTAAGTGTCTGCTTTATATTACGCTTTAGTTGGGTGATAAACATCTTGCGCACAGGGCGAGATTTTATAGTTATTTCTGGGAAAAGTTTAATTACGAACTTCATTTAATAGCCTTTTGTTCAGCTGTCTTCAGCTTGACGTATAATTGTTTTATTAATAGCGCTAGCGTGACGTTCTCTTAATTCGCTATCAATATATTTATCTGTTGTTGCCATGCTGGAATGCCCAGCATCTTCTTTAACGTGTTCTCTGGGTCGTATTTTTACGTCTTCAGAAATACCTGTATGCCTAAGCCAATGGACGGTGGCAGCTTTTAATTCAGACGCTTCGCTTGACTGGCCTTTACTGGCAAGTGATTCATAGGCTTGGTCAAAACAAAATTGCACAAGATTTCTAATTTGCCGTGTACTGGTGACAGGGCCGCTGCCATGTATTTTTTGTATAAGCGGGGTGTTTTCACCAGGGAATGGCAGGTCGGGCAACCCAAGGAATTTTCGGTAGCGCTTAAGTGCGCTCATCATGCCATTTGAAACGGTGATCATTCTGCTTTTGTTACCTTTACCTACAACATGGAGCCACCAGTTTCGGTCTTGATCTGTACGGAAATCTCCCATGGTAGGGGAAGACCGTTCGTCATGAACTAATTCAGATATTCTAAGGTACATACCTAGCAAGCAATTTAATATGAATAGGGTGCGTTCATGTTGCTCGGGTTGTTTTTCGGCAAGGCTTTCAGCCACTCGCATTACTTCATCCCATTGATAATTACTGATGCGGCGCACAGGCTCGGAGCTTTGCGATTTTTGAATGAATCGACTTTTTTGCCTTACCAGAGCAATAGGGTTTGCAGATATAAATTCTTCTTGAATTAAAAAATTAAAGAATGAATTTAATATGGCAAACAACGACTGAATTGCTTTTTGAGAGGGTGCGTAACTGTCTTCTGCTGTTTTCAGTTTTAAGGCTTTATTGTAAGGTACAACAAAAGGGCGCCAATCTGGGTTTGGAGATCGGATGCCTTGCTTACTTTTAAACCTGGATACATTTTTAGATCCAATCCAGTTTTTTGGGGGGCGCATAACAAAATCAAGATATTGTTCTATGTGTTCCCGCCTAATGCTATCTAGATTTAAATCTGTTTTATGCCATAGCCATTGTAGTAATCTTTCAATTTCTCTTCTGTAAGAATTGAATGTAGCGGTGCTGCCTCGATAGCTAATTATGTACCTTAATCCAAAGTAATAATCATTCTGTTTACTTTTTGATAACTCAGGAGCAATTAATTCTGGCCCATTTCTAAATGGGTCAGGTAAAAAGTCTAAGTTATCAAAAATTGGAACGGGCAGGTCGCTGGACATAAATTACGATTTTATCTTCCAATTAATGGTTTCACCTGCTCTAAGTGGAACAATTACATCCCCTGAAAATGCCATTTCAGATGGTGCAGTCCAAGATTCTTTAACTAAGGTGATTGTATCCGTGTTGCGCTCAAGCCCGTAGAAGTCAGGACCGTAGAAGCTAGCAAAGCCTTCTAATTTATCCATAGCGCCTAAGTCATCAAAGATATCTGCGTACAGTTCAATAGCTGCATACGATGAATAACAGCCAGCACAGCCACATGCGTTCTCTTTCTTGCCTTTAGCATGGGGGGCAGAGTCTGTGCCTAAGAAAAAGCGGCTGTGACCACTTGCTACAACATCTTGTAGGGCTTGCTGGTGAATATTGCGCTTAAGGATTGGTAAGCAGTAAAAGTGAGGTTTAATACCACCTACAAGCATATGGTTGCGGTTGTAAGCTAGGTGCTGAACGGTAATGGTTGCACCTACGTTATCGCCTTGTTCCTTAACAAAATCGGCTGCATCTTTAGTGGTGATGTGTTCGACAACCATTTTTAAATTGGGTACATCCTTTACGAGGTCGCATAGCACTTCGTCTAAGAATGCTTTTTCACGGTCGAAAATGTCAACATGGCTATCGGTGACCTCGCCGTGCACCAGAAGCGGCATATTATGAGCGGCAAGTGCTTCAGCGATGTCTTTTAAGCGTGACATGTCTGTAACACCTGAATCAGAGTTAGTCGTGGCGCCAGCGGGATAAAGCTTTGCGGCTACAATTTGGCCTGTTTTAGCGGCTTCAGCAATCATTTCTGGGGTTGTGTTATCTGTTAAATACAGCACCATTAACGGTTTAAACGCTGAGCCAGACGGAATTTGAGCCTGTATGCGCTGCTGGTAACCAAGTGCTTGTTCTGCGTTCATAACTGGTGGTGTTAAGTTTGGCATTATGATTGCGCGGCCCATTACATTTGCAGTGGCTGGCACTGTATATTGTAGGATGTCGCCATCTCTTAAATGTATGTGCCAATCATCAGGGCGTGTAATTATAAGTTCAGTCATGGTGGCTCACTTAACTGTATTTTGGAATTGGCGGGATTGTATCAAAATCATGGATTGTAGTCCCTATTTCGTCATTATATACAATATTCCGATAATAACAATTATCGGAAATTGCATATATCCATCTATTACCTAATATTAGTAATTATCCCCTTAATTCGGATGGCATCATGGAAACTGCGGCATCGATCATAGAAACAGCGCCTTTATTTAATACGTCAAACTCAATCGAGGTGATTACGTTTTATGTGGGGCATACACAATATGCTACGCCAGTTAGTGAGGTTCGATATATCGAGCAAGATAAGCGCAAAACCACTCGAATAGAGCTGAATGAAAAATTAGGTGCTGAGGTAACCACGTATCAGGGGAAGCCTGTACCAATATATGATCTGGCCAATTTAATGGGATGCGAAGCCGAATATAATAAGAATTTAGAGTTACTTCAGATTCTTGAGGCTCGAGAGCAGGACCATGTTAATTGGATGTCAGGCTTGGAGTCTTGTTTGAAAACAAATGCCGACTTTAAGGGTGCTCGCGACCCTATGCAGTGTGCATTTGGTAAGTGGTATATACAGTTTAAGGCAGATGATGAAATTCTTGCAGATATTATGAAGGATTTTGATGAGCCACATACTCGATTACATGCTTTAGCGGGTGAGCTTTTAACGCTTAGAGATAATGGTGAGCTCGAAAAGGCCCTTTCTGTTTTGGAATACCAAAAAACAAGGGCCTTTGCAAAGCTAATGGATTTATTTTCATCTGCTAAAGAACGGGTAGAAAGTATTACACGCCCTATTTTACTGTATTTGGATACTTCAAAGAAAATGATCGCTGTACGTCTAAATGCTATTAGTGACATTGTCACTTACAATAAAGCCAGTTTTACATCGCAAATGGATGTAGATAATAACGAAAAATTAAATCGTTTAACTTTTATCGCGGGTTATTTAGAAAATCCAGAAGATGCCCCGCCCTGTGTTCTTTTAGATTGGCGATTATTCTCTAGTCCTAATGCTGCGAAAGTAAATATTTAAAATTTAATTTCACTTGATTGGTTATGCATCAGCGTTTCAGTACAGCTCTGATATTAACAACTCCATTGTCTACTTTATCTATGGAAATTTGATCAATGCTTATGCCTTTTTCAGATTCCATTAGTTCTAGCCAGTCTATGGCAGAGTCGAAGTTAACTTTTTCCAGCCAAATTCTTAGTCCGCCCTTACCTTCTGGTTCGAATCTTTTTAACTGCACCCCTTTGGCTTTAGCAAGGCTATTTACCATGCTTAAAATTGATCCGCCTGAGCTACTTGAGTCGGAAGAGCTTCCAAGTAAATATGCGTTTTCTTTTAAATTGTGGTGAAATTTTAGTTCACTACTAAGGGTGCTTTGAGCTGTGTTTTTACCATCAATTATAGGCTTGATAAGCCAGGTTATAATCAAGGTGATTACTATTAGGCCCCCTAGTATTTTTACTATCTGAGCATCTCTTGCTGGAAGCTCTGTATACCAATCTATTGCTTTCTTTATTGTTGGTGAACGCTTTATTTTTTCCAGGCCACCATTGATTTTTTCGTTAATAGAATTACCCATTGTTTGATACCTTGATAACACCTTTGACATAGCTTCCTGATTGATTGGCTGATGCGATGTCAACAGAAAGTCCTTTGCTTACCAGTTCTTTTTTTAATTGATCTAATTGACCTACTGATTTGCATGTTAATGATAGTTCTAGTGATTTATTTTTTGAGTTGTACTTCATTGACTCAAATGTGATGTCTTTATTCTTTATGGTTTCGGAAGCTGTTTGAGTTAGTAAACTGCTGAAACCGAGGCTAGCCCCCCCGCCCCCCGCTTGCTGTATGGCATCATTAAACTGTCTTTTCATTAATTTAGGGCGGACACGCTCATTAGGGAATAGTTTTTTGTAAAATTCGATAGATGCTGATTGCACTCCAGCGGTCTGAGCTTCAAGCTTTGATGTTTCTATTTTGGTCGTAATAATGAATATCAATACGCTGGCCGCTATTAGATAGGCCGGTAATTTTAGTTTGGTGGTTGATGCCTTTTTCTTGTTTGATTTACGCTTGAACTCACCAGATAGTAAATTTAACGGGGGCTTACCTGGTGATAAAATTTCTTTATTAATCTCTGATAATTCACCTAGTGTAATTGGTAGGTTTAAGCTTTGTAATTGAGCGATTGTTAGTTGATTATTATCTGTATCGTCTTTTAACTGAAAAATCATCAGGCCCATTTTTTCAGGGTTATCTTTTAATTCTAATGCGATACTCTTCTCAAGCATATTAACTGGAATGCTATATGAATAGTGTTCGTTTATTTTAACGCAAGCGGTCCCTTTTAGTATGAGTATACTTATGGATGTGTTTGTTGCGGGTAAAATATTTGGTAGGTATGAAACTGTTTTGTTTAATGTTTCATCGTAGAGCTGTCGCATGCTCTTTTTATCAAATATTAGGGAATAAGCCACACCATTATGCTTGCTTATATATTTAATGAACGTGTCTTCGATTTCGCTCCCCAGGCTTTCTTCAAGAGCGAAAGGCAGTGCTTTAATGATCTGCTTCTCTTGTTTTAAGGGCATTGAAATAGCAGCTATATTTAAGTTGGTCCCAAATAAATATATATTCCTAGCTTCTGATTCACTAGGTGCATCTACTTGCGCTATAGAATCTTCGCTTACTAAAAAGTATTGGTTGGTTTCTTGTTCGAATAAAAAGGTTTTCATGATGCACCGCAATTGATGGACTTGACGAGCCTAAATATGTCGTCTGGTTTTATTGAGAAGTCTCGGTATACCGGGCCTATAAAGTCATTGTCGGAATCCCTTTTGATTATGGATTCCAAAACCATTTCAGCGCCATCCCCGTCCATCTTAAATGAACTTAGTACACTAAAATACTTGGTTTTAACGTCAAAATCACCTTTATCCCAATCCCCGTCTGGGTTTTTTGTTGTATCGGTTAATTCTGTAATTTCGTCTTCTTCGAATAGCGCGTCTATATCTT
This sequence comes from Bermanella sp., assembly GCA_034112345.1. GTDB lineage: Bacteria > Pseudomonadota > Gammaproteobacteria > Pseudomonadales > Oceanobacteraceae > Bermanella. The sequence goes on from JAWUVN010000018.1 coordinate 13,803, forward strand.
GAAAAACAAAGTTATTTCGTTCGATTGGGCCGCAGTTTTTTGAACGAGTTTTATCTGTAATAACCTTGCTTTGAGTTGAGGTTAGCTTGACGTCCCAGGCACTCAGTATTTCAGGATAAGTCGTATTAATATTAAGCGGCGTATCCATTGGTAGTGCTGTTATGTAGGGTTCCAACTTAAGGTAAGAGTCCATATCCATGCCTTCTATTAACAATAGTTCACTTGGGTGTGCAAATTCAATCTCTGAGGCCGAGTACCCCGGTGTTTTATTTTGGTAGTCGTAATTTGCAGAGCTGTCTGAGGTGAACCATTGAGCCAGGTTGTTCTCAACACCAGTGCTAATCCCTAGCTCTTCAAGTAAACGCTTGAATCGTGCTTTTGCAGCTAGGTGTTTAGAGTGTTGTGGGTGTAAAGAGTTTAAATTAAATAAACCCTGTAGGTCGCGGATGTATATATTGACCATTCCTGTTTCAATTTGTAATGGAAAAGGTTTATTCCAAAGTTCAGATGCTGTATCCCAGTATTCATTTGCTTCTTTGTCGCGTTTATTGTCATACATAAGACCTGCCTTCGCTATGTCTTCTATGCTTATGAGAGCGATAAATTTTTGGGTGTTTAATAAAGACGCTTCTGCTTGTTTAATTGTGTGCTCTTGCTGGGTCTGGATGGAGACAGCAAGCATGGAGACAAGTGCAAATATAAACAGAACGGTTATAAGTGCCATTCCATTGTCTTTTTTGTTTACGGGTATCTTATTCCGATAATGCAAATCTAGGTACCTCGAATACACGTTCTATATCACCGTAAGATGCAGTTTCTATAGTGAGTTTTATTTGCACTAAGTCAGCAATCATATTTTCGTTTGATAATAGAGGTGGCCACTCATCTTGCCATTCATTAGATCGAACCGAATTATTATCATCTTGAGTGTCAATTAGCAGGCCTCTAAAATAAATTTTAGCATCTGTTATGTCGTCTACTAATATCTGGATGATGGGTGTGGTACTTGATGTGGCATCTAATACTGGCCAGTGAAGACGAACAAGACAGTTTCCTATTGGGGCGTTTTCTGGAAGCTCTGCGTCCTGGCAGTATTCGTGATCATGAGTTCTCAGGGCATAGCCTGCTCTTAGTATATTGGATTGCTTTATGTCGCTCAAATACGTTTGAATTGGAACGCCAGAGTAAGAGAAATCAATTAAGTTATCGCCTTGATTGGTGATGGCGGCTTCTAAATCTCCATATGTGTTCCTAGCTTGTCGATTGGTTAGTTGACTAAAATCTTTTCTTAGGAATATATCGAGTCTTTGAAGGTTTTTTATTTCTGTTGATCGTGCAAGTAATGACGATTGTGTAGTTGTTGCGCTGGATAAAACCTGGCTTGCGCCCACACCAATTATTGCGGTAATAGTGATTGCTATTAACACTTCAAGCAGAGTGAAGCCTGATTGATTAAAGCGATTCATTTGCTAAGTACGCTGTTAGATTGACGATTGAAGATGCTTGGTTTTTTAGTCCGACAGTTACAGTTACTTCTTTGACTTCTAATGGGATGGCGACACCTGAAAAAGATTTCTTATCTTTTACTGTTTTTGTAACGACCCATTCCTGATTTGCCATTTCGACTTCACTTGTTGTTGATTTTATGTCGCCCCATGCATTGGCGCGCAATAAAATTATTTCGTTTTCAGCGATCCAGTTAGCAAAGATAGTTCTTTCAATGCCAAGTTGATTGTCAACTGCTGATGCTGTTGTTTGCGATAGTGTTGTGGCTATTAAAGCGAAAACGGTAAGAGCGATCATGACTTCTAATAAGGTGAATCCTTTATTGTATTTCATCGCTAAGGCCCCCTATCTTGTAGCGCCCTGCACCATTACCTTTTATCGTGATGGTTTTATCGTAGTCATCAATTGATAAGTTTATATTGGCAAGAGTTTGAATACCGGAACTTTGAATGATTATTTGTGGTGTTATTTCTTTATCTTCTTCTGGTTTTGTTTTTAGTGGTACGTCGTTTTCATTTATAGAAAGCTTGAATATGATTTCATTTTGAAGTTGAAAATTTACTATGCGATTAGATTTGTAAGGTGCCCATCCCCATTTTTCTTCTGTATCTTGGCTAGAGGTATTGTTTTCTAGTTCTATCTTTTTCCATTCGTATGGAGTTGCGCCGGAGTGCGTGAGGTATATGGCGATATTTTTACTGTTTAATATCGCTTCATCTGTAAACGATTCTAAGAAAAACTTAACACGAGTTGATTCGTTTTTCATTGTGTTTTCCCTTGGGTCTGAATCGGAGTTGATAGCACTGATTGAAACTAGCAGTGCTATAACAACAATGACAACTAATACCTCAATTAGGGTAAACCCTTGGGAAGACTTCATTGGTTAGTCTAGGCTGCTGATGTCTGCGCTGTCTTCTTCTCCGCCTTCTTCACCATCGGCACCAAACGAGATAATTTCAAATTTACCTTGTTGCGATAAGTACAGGTACGCGTTGCCCCATGGATCAGTTGGTAATTTTGGTAAGTAGCCACCATCTTTGTAGTTTTTAGGCTCTGGTGATCCTGAAGGTTTGCTCACTAAGGCTTCTATTCCTTGAGATGTAGATGGATAAGTAAAATTATTTAGCTTGTACATTGAAAGAGCAGAAGAAATATTCGCCATCTCTGCTTTGGCTGTTTCAACTCGTGCTTCACCGGCTGAGCCAATAATGTTGGGAGCTACCATTGCAACTAAGCCCGCTATAATAGCAATAACAACCATTAGTTCTATTAATGAGAATCCGCTTTGTTTGTTCATTGTGTGCTTGTCCATTTTCATTTATTTATCCAATCATTTTATTCATGTTGACTATAGGAAGCATAATCGCAATAACAATTAATACTACGATCCCTCCCATAACCAAAAGCATGATGGGTTCAAACATACCAACAAGTGTTGATACCGTGGCTTGAAGGTCATTCTCTTGATTTTTTGCTGCACGCTCTAGCATTGAATCCAGTTCACCGCTGGTTTCACCGCTTGCAATCATATGAAGCATCATGGGTTTAAATATTTTGGTCTCATGGAGAGCCTGGTGAAGATTTCCGCCCTCCATAACTTTTTGAGCAGCAATGCTTAGTCGCTCTTTGATGATTAGGTTCTCAATTACTTGTGCGCTGATCTTCATGGCTTCAACTAATGGGACACCGCTAGAGTTTAATATGGCTAATGTACTGATGAAGCGAGAAGTATTAAACCCTTTTATCATTTTTCCAAAAAAAGGAGTGCTCAGCATGAAAAGGTGAAATTTTTTCTTAATATGTTCTTTCTTTAGAAGCTGGAAGCATGTGGCTGTAATTAATCCGATTGCTAGTAAAAGAGCCCAGCCTTTATGTTGCAAAAAATCACTAGCGTTGATCATGGCTTGAGTCAGAGGTGGGAGTACTTGCCCATTCTTAACAAAAACATCAACAATATCAGGTACAACGTAAGTCAGTAGTCCTACTACAATTATTACGGCAACTAAGCTTAATATTATTGGGTAAACGGCGGCTAACTTTATTTTCTGCTGATTTACCTGTGTTACTTCCATGTGGTCAGCTAAGCGATTTAAAACAGTATCTAGATGCCCTGCGTGCTCACCAGCTGCTACGGTTGCTCTGTAAATTGTTGGGAATGCATAATCAAATGTATTAAGGGCGGCTGCTAGGCTATGCCCTTCTAGCACTCTAGATCGTATTTCTAAAATCATAGATTTGATGCGTTTTTTTTCAGTTTGCTCGGCAGTTGCCTTTAGGGTTTCATCAATTGGTAGGCCAGCTGAAATTAAGGTTGCAAGTTGCCGTGTAAGCATTGAAAGATCAGCGGTACTAATGGCTCTTCTGGTTAAAAAAGACCCACCTTTGTCTCCGCCTTTTGCTTCAGATACCTCAACAGATACAGGCATCCACTGCTTGTCTCTAAGCTGCTGGCGAACCTGTCTTGGGCTGTCGGCTTCAAGCACCCCTTTTTTTTGTTTGCCAGTTCCGTCAATGGCAATGTATTCAAACGCGGCCATGATTAACCCTTGGTTACCCGTAAAACTTCTTCTAGTGTTGATTCTCCGTCAATTACACGAACAAACCCATCTTGCTGAATGCCGTTACTGGATTTTCGGGCGTATTGTTCAAGTTCCATCTCACCTTTTCCGTCATGGATAATGGATTTCATATGGTCGTCAATTTCTATGATCTCATAGATGCCTTGTCGCCCCTTATACCCAGTGCCGCCGCACTCAGGGCAGCCTTTTGCGTGATACAAAGTTAAGTTTTGTTCTGGTTTGCACCCTAGTAATGCAAGCTCACTTGCATCAGCCTGATAAGCGGACTTGCAGTGAGGGCATAGTGTTCTTATTAGGCGTTGAGCTACGACACCGATTAAACTTGATGCCAGTAGGAACGGCTCTACACCCATATCTTGAATTCGAGTAATTGCGCCTGCGGCTGTATTTGTGTGGAGCGTAGAAAGCACAAGGTGGCCTGTTAAAGACGCTTGTACTGCTATTTCTACTGTTTCTTTGTCTCTGATTTCACCAATCATTACAACATCGGGATCCTGCCTTAATATGGCTCTCAAGCCTCTGGCAAAGGTCATGTCTACTTTTGTGTTAACTTGTGTTTGCCCTATACCTGGCAGGCTGTATTCGACAGGGTCTTCTACCGTTAATATGTTTCTTGTACTGTTGTTTAAATCACTTAATGCAGCATATAGAGAAGTCGTTTTACCTGACCCTGTTGGGCCGGTTACTAGGATGATCCCGTGGGGCTTGAATATAATATTTTTTAAGCGCTTGAGGTTATCGCCTTTCATGCCTAGTTGGGCGAGATTTAATCGACCCGCCTTTTTATCTAATAATCGCATTACCACCCTTTCACCGTGGGTTGATGGCATGGTAGATACGCGAACGTCCACTTCTCGACCGGCCACTTTTAATGCGATGCGGCCATCTTGAGGGATTCGTTTTTCAGCGATATCCAATTTGGACATAACCTTTATTCGGCTGACGAGCAATGGTGCCAATGCTCTTCTGGGTTCTAATACTTCTTGAAGTACGCCATCTACTCTTGAACGAACTATTAGTCGTTTTTCAAAAGTTTCTATGTGTATGTCAGATGCGTTTCGCTTCACAGCGTCGGTCAGAATGCCGTTTATTAGGCGAATAATTGGGGCGTCGTCTTCTTGCTCTAAAAGGTCTTCAGTTTCCTGGATCATATTTGCAAGGCTGGCTAGATCCATGTCTTCACCAAGTTCTTCCATGGCTTCACGACTATCTGCAGCTTGTTGGTAGATTCTAGCGAGGTGAGTATCAAAATCGGAGTCTGACACAGCTTCAAATTTTGTGTTGGGTCCTAGCGTGCGTAAGCACTCTAGAATCGAGCTCAATGGAGACTCTTCTTTGTGCCAAACCGTTGTTTCATTTTCAGTTTGCTCAGCTACGACATTGAATCGCTTGGCGAAACTGTATGGTAGTCGATTATTTTCTTGCTCTACTGATGAATCCACGTCAAATGATCTACTTATGTCGATGTGCTTATTTTTATACTGACCGCTAGTGTACCTAGTAGTTTCGTAAAATTAAATTTAATAGCAGTAATAATACTGTGTTTTTATAAACTAATTATGACAGGCATAAAAAAACCCAGTCATAGACTGGGTTTTTTGCTAAAAAATAAACGATTAAAGTTTAGATTCTAGCTCTGGAACAGCTTCAAATAAGTCAGCAACTAGACCGTAGTCAGCCACAGAGAAGATTGGAGCTTCTTCGTCTTTGTTGATAGCAACAATAACTTTTGAATCTTTCATGCCAGCTAGATGCTGGATTGCGCCAGAAATACCAACAGCAACATATAGGTTTGGAGCAACAATCTTACCTGTTTGACCAACTTGCATGTCGTTAGGTACAAAGCCAGCATCAACTGCAGCGCGTGAAGCGCCAACAGCAGCGCCAAGCTTATCAGCAAGCTTGTAAAGCATTTCAAAGTTGTCGCCATTTTGCATGCCACGGCCACCAGAGATAACAATCTCTGCACCAGCAAGCTCAGGACGATCAGATTTTGCTAGTTCTTCACCAACAAAAGCAGAAATGCCTTTATCAGCAACCGCTGAAATAGATTCAACAGCAGCTGAGCCACCTTCAGCAGCAACTGGATCGAAACCAGTAGTACGAACTGTGATTACTTTGATTGCATCGCTAGATTGTACAGTTGCGATAGCGTTACCGGCATAAATCGGACGAGCAAAAGTATCAGCAGAAACAACAGCTGTAATTTCAGATATCATGTTTACGTCAAGTAAAGCAGCTGTACGTGGTAAAAAATCTTTACCTGTTGTTGTTGCAGCAGCTAGGATGTGGCTATAGCCTTTACCTAGTTCAGCAACAAGATCGCCAACCGTTTCACCTAATTGATATTCGTAAATAGCGTCGTCAGCAAGGAGTACTTTTGCTACGCCAGCAACTTTCGATGCAGACTCAGCAACAGCACCACAGCCTTTACCGGCTACTAGTACGTCAATATCACCACCAATTTCGGCAGCCGCAGCAATTGCGTTTAGAGTTGCTCCGTTTAAAGAAGCGTTATCGTGTTCAGCAACAACTAAAATACCCATTACAGCACCTTCGCTTCAGTTTTAAGTTTCTCGATTAGCTCGTCTACACTGCTTACTTTGATGCCAGCAGAGCGTTCAGCAGGAGCTTCAACTTTAACAAGAGTCTGAGTTGATTTAATCTCAACACCAAGATCAGCAGGAGCAACAACCTCAAGAGGTTTGCGCTTAGCTTTCATGATATTTGGAAGAGATGCATAGCGAGGCTCGTTCAAGCGTAGATCAGTTGTAACGATTGCAGGAAGAGATAGAGCTACAGTACGTAGGCCGCCATCACTTTCGCGAGTTACATTAACTTTATCGCCATCTACAGCAACTTCAGAGGCAAATGTTCCTTGAGGGTAACCTGTTAGGGCTCCTAGCATTTGACCAGTTTGGTTGTTGTCGTTATCGATAGACTGTTTGCCTAGGATAACTAGCTGAGGCTCTTCTTTGTCTACTACAGCTTTCAAAGCTTTAGCAACAGATAGAGACTCTAATTTTTCATCAGTTTCAATCAAGATACCGCGGTCAGCACCTAAAGCTAGGGCTGTACGGATTTGCTCTTGGGCAACTTTAGGACCAATAGAAACGACAACTATTTCAGTTGCTACACCCTTTTCTTTTAGGCGAACAGCTTCTTCAACTGCAATTTCACAAAATGGATTCATAGCCATTTTAACGTTGGTTAAATCAACGTCAGTATTATCGGCTTTAACACGCGCTTTTACGTTGTAATCAATTACGCGTTTAACAGCAACAAGAACCTTCATAGATTCCCCGTCATGTTGAAAGGATTAAGTAAGCAGGTTTGGTACTTAGGAAGTAAATTACGCAACCAATGCCTGCTAATTAGCGCGACACATATTGAACTTAAAACTTCCTAAGGTCAATAAAGCCACTATTTGTAGTGCTTGGGGCTTAATTTATCTCTTCAGATGACCTGCTCGGTAAACATCTATGAAGCAATTCTATTCAAACGGGCGTTTGAATGCTAGTCTGAATGTAGGTTATTCTTAATAAATCATCACCAAATCAAAGTGTAGCCTCTATTTAGACAAAATTGAGATTTGGTTATAAGTGGCTAAATCAGTATAATGCGCCCACTTTTTTGGCATGAGTTGCCTATTTCGATACACAGCCTACATTTATAAAAGGCTGAATACCTATAAGTTTGAGGAGAGATCAATGGAACGCGAAGCAATGGAATATGATGTCGTCATAATTGGCGGCGGTCCTTCAGGCCTTTCTACAGCAATTCGTTTAAAGCAAATTGCTGAAGAAAAAGGTCAAGAGCTGAGTGTATGCTTGGTAGAAAAAGGCGCTGAGGTAGGTGGTCACATTCTTTCAGGTGCTGTTATCGAAGATAAAGCACTGGCTGAATTATTCCCTAACTATAAAGAGTTAGGCGCACCTTTGAATACAGCTGTTAAAAAGGACGAGGTCTATTTTCTAACAGGTGAAGATAAAGGCTTTAAAACACCTAACTGGATGATTCCTAAGCCAATGCATAACGATGGCAATTACATTGTTAGTCTTGGTAATGTATGTCGCTGGCTTGGTGAGCAAGCTGAGAACATCGGAGTAGAAATCTACCCGGGTTTCACTGCCGCCGAATACATAGTAGAAAATGGTCAAGTTAAAGGCATTATAACTGGTGACATGGGTATCAGCGAAGCTGGTGAGCAAACAGAGAACTACATGCCTGGCATGGAGCTTCGCGGGAAGTACACTGTCTTTGCAGAGGGTTGTCGTGGACACCTTGGCAAGCAATTAATCAGTGAATTTAATTTAGATGAAGGTAAAGATGCTCAGCATTACGGCATAGGTATTAAGGAGCTTTGGGACATTGATCCAGCTAAGCATCAAGAAGGCCTTGTTATGCATGGCGCTGGCTGGCCTTTAACTGAGTCAGGCTCAACAGGCGGTTTCTTCTTATACCACACTGAAAACAACCAGGTAGTGGTTGGTTTGATTACGGATCTTTCATATTCTAACCCACACGTTAGCCCATTTGATGAGTTTCAACGTCTTAAGCATAACGGTGTCCTTAAGCAATATTTGGAAGGCGGTAAACGTGTTTCTTATGGAGCTCGTGCCATTGCTAAAGGTGGGTTGAACTGCCTACCTAAAATGACCTTCCCAGGTGGACTAATTGTAGGTTGTGACGCAGGAACATTAGACTTTTCTAAAATAAAAGGCACTCACACCGCTATGAAGAGTGGCATGATTGCAGCTGAAGAAATCATTAAAGCGATCGATGCTGGCCGTGAAAACGATGAGATTACTGAATACGCTGCGGCATTCGAAGCTAGCTGGGTACACAAAGAATTACATAATAGTCGTAACTTTGGTCCAGCTATGCATAAATTTGGTATGTATGGTGGCGGTGCGTTTAACTACATTCATCACAATATCTGCCCTATCCCAGTTACATTGCATGATACAACACCTGATTACGCAACCCTTAAGCCTGCCTCAGAGTGTAAGAAAATTAATTACCCTAAACCAGACGGCGTAATTAGCTTTGCTAAGCTTGATTCAGTGTTTATTGGTAACGTTAATCATGCTGAAGATCAGCCTTGCCACCTTAAGCTTAAGGATGCGAGTATTCCTCTTGAGAAGAATCTTCCAATGTACGATGAGCCAGCACAGCGTTACTGCCCTGCCGGTGTTTATGAGATTGTAGAAAACGAAGCTGGCGATAAGCGATTCCAGATCAACTCTCAAAACTGCGTTCACTGCAAAACATGTGATATTAAAGATCCAGCCCAAAACATTACTTGGGTAACACCAGAAGGTGCTGGCGGTCCTAACTATCCAAATATGTAGTAATAAATAAAAAGGAGCCTAACGGCTCCTTTTTTTGGTTGGTACTTATATATCTTGGTCTGTACGTTTTTTGTTCCACGGGGAACATATTATATAATCAGTCAATATAGAAGTGACAACCATTGCTTTCGATATAATGCTTTCCGTCTAGTTCTTTTGCGAGTTCTATTATTTGATAATAGGTGGGCCTGTTAAGCCGTGCATAAAGATTCTTCCTGACTAGAATTTTTGGTGCCTCATGACCGGAGTCAGTTAACAGCTGCTTTGGATCGATTAGCGAGATTTCCTCTCCCATATTGGTGATAAAAGTTAAGCCCTTATCACTCTCTTCACATAAGGCAATCGTAAACGGCTGGTCCTCAACTTGTATTCGCCATTTCTCAACGGGTGTCACAAGAAAGTAGTCGTCACCTTCTTTCTTTATGATGGAGCTGAACAGTCTAGAAAGCTTATCTCTTTCAATAATATCTCCCTCATGAACCCAGTCTCCATTGGCTTTTATGGTCATATCCATGTTGCCTGACAACTCTGGGGTCCAACTATCTACTGGTGGCAGCTCTCCAATACTCGTGTCGAACTTCCCTAGTAGTTCGGATAGCCCTACTTTTGTTTTGCCCATAACTACAGCCCTCTTTGCCATTCCTGTCTTAGTGAGATGGATCCCGGCTGATACAGTGCTTGATCAATTTGCTTTAGCATCTCTTCTTTATCCTTGCCAAGGGTGCCCTTCAGTGGAAGGTAGTTGCTTGCATGATCACTTCTGAAAACCGTATTCGTAAGTTCTAGATTACTGATGAAGTGCTTTAACTCTAAGAACAAGCCTGTTTGATCCATTAGAGCCCAGTCATTATTGTAACCTGCTTTTAATCGCTCCTCTCCCATTGGGAATGATACGACTAATGTTGATAAAAAATCGGGCTGGCATTCATTCATTAGCAATGCGCTATTGCGTGCATGTTGTTCGGATAGCTTTGCACCCCCAAGTCCATTAAGAATCATTACTGACGATTTTATACCTGATTGCTTAATCTTTATTAGGGCTTCTTTTTGACTTTCATAGGACTCACCTTTTGAAACGGCACTCAAAACTTCGTCATCACCTGATTCACAGCCCACATAAAGCATGTCCAAGCCCAATTCATTTAAGGTCTTAAGGTCTTCTACGGATTTCTTTTTTAAGTTGCGGGGTAAGCTGTAGCTGGTGACTCGCTTTACGCTGGGCAGGTGTTCTTTTATTTGGTTTAAAATGTCGATTAGTCTTCGAACAGGTAAAACCATGGCGTCGCCATCGGCTAAAAACACCTTTTCATAAGGTACTCCCTGCTTTGCTGCGTCTTTTATGTCCTGAAGGATGTCATCCTCTTTTTTAGCTTTGAATTTCTTTTGGTCTTGCGTATACATTTCGCAGAACGTGCATTTATTCCATGAGCAACCATTGGTTACCTGAAGGATGAGTGACCGAGCTTCACTTGGGGGTCTAAAAACAGGTTCTATGTAATTTAGCATGGGGCTTCACTTTGATTTTTAAGTATTTTCTCACGAGCAAGTACTCTTGGTAAACAAATGATGCAAGTAACTGGCTTGCTTGTGGCTTTTGGGATGGTTGTGCATTTAATTAGCCGTACCTGTCGATATGTGAAAGCAGGTACTGAGGTTCTTTTTTAGTGGGTTTTTGGGCGCTCTCATGGGGATGAAAATAAATACTCAGTAAGTGCTTGTAATAGCGCTTAAACGGCTCTTGCACAGATAAAAAGCCGAGTAAGGGAGTTCTATCAATGTTAGAATCGCGCATCGGTATTTTAGGGTGAGTTATGAAGCATTATATAAATGGGCAGCGTTATATTAGTTTAGCTGAGCCAGAACTTGGCTTGGGTGTCGTGAGTGACCTAGAGGGTCGAAAAGTAACAATTAACTACCCACTTACCGAAGAAGCACGAAATTACTCAACCGATTCAATGTCATTGATTCGCTGCAAATTCACTGCAGGTGATACGATTGTATCAACTTCGGGCGAATCCTTTCATGTGGCCACAATTGATGAGCGCAATGGACTGCTTGTATATATTTCATCTAGTAATGATGAGCTGCTAGAAACTAATATCGACTCCGATCAAGGTAAGGTTTCAGCACTAGATCGCTTAAAAGCGGGTCAGATAGGCAGCGCTAAGTGGTTCAATCTGTATAGGCAGTTAAGTGAAGCTTACTCTGATTTTCAAGGGTCTCGAGCTTACGGTTTTGTGGGCCCTAAAATCAACATTATCCCTCATCAGCTAGATGTTGCTCAGCAGATTCTAAATATGCCGCTACCGCGCGCCCTACTTGCTGATGAAGTTGGCCTAGGTAAAACAATCGAAGCTGGGCTTGTGATTCATCAATTGATCGCAAGTGGTCGTGCTCAGCGCATATTGATTTGCACTCCAGCCTCTTTGGTTAATCAGTGGTTGGTTGAAATGAAGCGTAAGTTTAATCTTGATTGCACCCTGATTGATGATGAGTTTTGTGCAGAGCAGCAAGGTGAAAACCCCTTCAATCAAATTCAAGTCGCTCTTTGTAATTTCGATTGGTTGGCACATAGCCAATACCTTGGCCAAGCTCAAAACACGAATTGGGATATGATGGTTATTGATGAAAGTCATCGCCTTCAGTGGGAATCGCAGGCTTACAAAACAGCCTTGAAACTATCAAAGGTAAGCTCTGGTGTGTTACTCCTAACCGCTACTCCAGAGCAGCTTGGAATCGAAAGTCACTTCGCGCGCTTGCACTTACTTGATCCCTTGCGCTTCCCTGAACTAGATCAATTTCTTGTTGAAGAGCAGCAGTATGGGGTTATTAGTAACCTAGTAGATATCATTGAAGCTGATGGCCTTGCAGCTTGTCTTCCGGACCTAGAACAGCTCAATGACGACAAACTGTTAATGCTGGCTGAAGAGACCATATCTGAAGAAAAGGACGAATCAAAATTTGTTGACTGGATGGCTGATCGGTATGGTACCGGTAGAATGGTATATCGTAATACTCGCCGCTCAATCCCTGGATTTCCTGTCAGGCATACAGAATTTTACCATCTTAAAGAGCACTCTAATTTAGAATGGCTAGTAAGCTGGGTTCAAACTCAAGATGAAAAGAAAATACTTATTATCTGCAAAGAAGCTGATACCGCCCATGAAATATCAACTCAGATACAACAATTAACCAATATTCCTACAGGCGCATTTCACGAGCACTATTCGTTGATTGAGCGAGACCAGATAGCCGCTCAATTTTCAGAGGAAGACGGTCTTCAAATACTAGTGTGTAGCGAGATTGGGGGCGAAGGCCGTAACTTTCAGCATGCACAGAATTTAGTGTTGTTTGATTTGCCTGCACACCCCGACCTAGTTGATCAGCGTATTGGTCGTCTTGATCGAATTGGCCAGGGTAGTGATATTTATATACACATCCCAGTCCAGTCTAAATCACCTGAATCGCGACTTACTGCGTTATTTCATCATGGCTTTGATATGTTTTCACAACCGAATCCAGCGGCCTCCCCTATTTTTGAAGCCTATGGTCTGGAAATAGATGATATGCTGGAAACTGGCGAAAATGCTGAAGCAGTTATCATGCAGTGCCAACAAGCAAGTATGCAATTACTGGCTGAAATAGAAGATGGTCGAGACAAGCTGCTTGAGCAACATTCTTTTTCAAAAGATCGAGTTGCACCATTACTGGATACCATTGAGCAGGCAGATAAAGACAGTAAAGATTTAGAGGTGTTGCTGTTAAATATTTTCGATAACAGTCACATAGAAACCGAATCTATATCGAATGGCAACTACATTATTAGCCCTCAAGAGAATTGCCCTTTTTCTTTTATCAACAGTCTAAGAGAAGATAAGGGTACGATTACTTTTAGTCGTGAACAAGCATCTGTAAGAGAAGAGCTTGAATTTATATCATGGGACCACCCTTGGATTAAAGGCATGCTAGATGACCTAGAGGCTTCAGGTAACGCGTTTACTTCTTGCTCAATGTTTAGCAATCCTCAGCTTAAAAATGGTCAAATACTGATTGAATCATTTTACCAGGTGAGAGCTGAAGGACCGGGCCGATTAGAATTAAATCGTTTCCTGGCACCGCAATCTAGGCATTATCTAATTAGTGAAGAGCTTAAAAGCTTAGGTAAGGTTCTAGATTTGAACGAAATGCGTTCTAATCAAGCGTTCATCAATAAGGATATGGCATCAGAGATTACGCAAATGAAAATTGGCGAGATCACAAACGCAATTTCTCTTGCTGAAAAGTTGGCTGCTCACACAACTCAAGATCAAATTCAAGATGCCGTCTCAAGCTTGCTAGAAGCAAGTAAACAAGAGCTTGCTCGATATAAGTCTTTAGAAATTACGCCGGGAAGTTATCAGGCTGAAATTGATGAGCTTACAAATAAGGCTAAAGAATCTATATCCTTATTGCAGAATGCTAAGCCTAAACTTATGGGGTTATGTATCTGGATTAACTTTAATAAATAATCATCAAAAAAAAACGGAGCTAAAACTCCGTTTTTTATTGTACTAGACTACCAAGTTAAGATGGCATGCTAAGTTTTTTACCTGATACTATTACGCCATTATTGTCTGCGTAAATATAGTCACCGGGATTGATTTGTACGCCAGCAAATTTAACGGGGACATTCATTTCACCAATGCCTTTTTTCTCTGTTTTTCTTGGGTTAGTAGCCAAAGCCTGAACACCAAGATTTGTTTCCATGATAATATCTACATCACGAATACACCCATAAATCACAAGCCCTTCCCAGCCATTTTTAGCGGCCTTCTCGGCTAGCATATCTCCTAGCAAGGCATTTCTCAGGGAGCCTCCACCGTCAACAACCATAACTTTTCCATTACCGGGCTTATCTACATTCTCTTTAACAAGAGAATTGTCTTCATGGCATTTAATCGTAACAACTTCGCCACCAAAAGATTCTTTTCCGCCATAGTTGTTGAACATAGGCTCAAGAACTTCTACTTCTGGGTATTCGTCGCATAAATCAGGTGTAATATAATCAGTCATTTTGCTGCCTGTCTTTTGTTGTATTAATCCAGTTAATTATTTGAGGCCAAACCTCAGCTTTAGATTCGTCACCTATAATCATGTTTACATGGTTATAGTTAATACTGTATCCGTTCTGCTTTGATAGCTCATGAAACTCAGCATTTTCGTCTATAGATAGTGCTAATTTTTTGCAGTGCTTTGCTGGATCACCTTTATCGCTTTTAGCGCCAAAAGCCAAAACTGGAATAGAATGGTTCTTCAGGCTAGCCCAAAACTTAACGCCGCCTTTACCTTTCCAGCTGTGCATGTATCCGGCCCATCTCGCAAATTCTTTTGCTATGCCTAAGGGCTCATGCTCTGGACCTTTGCTCGATTTAATAAGCGGTTTCTTTAGTGTCAGTAATGCACGAGCGATAAATCTAAAGCCTGGAAGCCTTATTAATAAAGGGTATTTAGACGTTTGAGCCCCAAGAAGAATGGCTCCATGGCTATTGTTACTTGTAATCATTTCAAGAGCGATGGCTGTAGCTACAGATACCCCTCCCATAGAGTGACCTATCCAAATTGGCTTTGCCCCTGTTTGCTCAGAGACAAACTTTAATACAGCGGGTAGATCAAACTTTGCATAGCCCTCTATTGTATTGTTTTTATAATCTTGATTTTCAGGGCTGTCCCCGTGTCCACGCATTTCAAACATCCAAGGATCGAAGCCAGCTTCTAACAGGCCTCTTGCCAATCCTTTTCCTTTGTGTGAAAACCAGAAGCCACGATTAGTAAAGCTACCATGAACAAGGATGATGGGCTGTCTATTTTGATCGGGGGTAGCATTGTAATACCCAAGTCGAGTGACAGCAATTTGTACGGATTTATCTTGACTGTTATTTGGCTTTACCAAATAAGTGTCTTCTATAAATTTTTCAGCCACAATCTCAGCTCTTATGAGTGAGACTGGGTATAATTTACTACTACTTTTCATGTATCAACTTATCTATTGAACTTTGTCGGCTAGGTAAAACCAGGTATCTAGAACTGAATCTGGGTTTAGCGAAATGGTTTCTACGCCTTCATTTAAAATCCATTTAGCAAAATCAGGGTGGTCACTGGGACCTTGGCCACAGATACCAATGTACTTATTTTGTTTTTTGCAGGCTGAAATTGCCATGTGCAATAGCTCCTTGATTGCATCATTACGCTCATCAAACAAATGGGCTATGACACCAGAGTCTCTATCAAGGCCTAGTGTAAGCTGTGTTAGGTCGTTAGAGCCGATAGAGAACCCATCAAAGTGCTCTAAAAATTGATCGGCAAGAATGGCATTAGCAGGTAGCTCGCACATCATAATTAATCTTAGTCCATCCTCCCCTCTTTTTAGTCCATTTTCACCAAGTAACTCAACAACCTGCTTTGCCTCACCCACAGTGCGAACAAATGGCACCATGATTTCGATATTTTTAAATCCCATGTCATTGCGCACTTTTTTAATTGCACGACATTCCAATTCAAAACAATCTCTAAATGATTTACTGATGTATCGAGCGGCGCCTCTGAATCCCAGCATGGGATTTTCTTCTGTAGGCTCGTAAAGTCGGCCACCAATTAGGTTGGCGTATTCGTTCGATTTGAAATCAGAAAGCCTGACAATAACTTTTTTAGGATGAAATGCTGCGGCTAGAGTGCTTATCCCCTCTGCCAATTTGTCGACATAGAAATCGATAGCAGAGGGGTACCCTGAGATTCTTCGTCTAACAGTTGATTCAACCTCGGGTGGAAGCTCATTAATATTAAGTATGGCTTTAGGGTGTATCCCAATCATTCGATTAATTATGAATTCAAGCCTCGCAAGTCCTACACCTGCATTTGGCAAAGCCTGGAAATCAAAGGCGCGATCAGGATTACCGATATTCATCATTATGCCTACAGGGATTTCCGGCATATTCCCAATTGAATTGGTTTTGTGTTCGAAATCTAAGCTCCCTTCGTAAACAAAACCGGTATCACCTTCTGCGCATGAAACAGTGACTAATTGGCCTTCTTTCAATACCTTTGTAGCATCACCACAGCCAACAACGGCTGGTATGCCAAGTTCACGCGCAATGATTGCTGCGTGGCATGTTCGACCGCCACGATTGGTGACAATTGCACTGGCTTTTTTCATGATCGGTTCCCAGTCAGGATCTGTCATGTCTGCTACTAGGATATCACCCTCTTCAATCTCATTAATACTAGACACATTGCTGAGAATTCTAACTGGGCCCTTACCTATGCGATGGCCAACAGAGCGACCTTCACACGTCACCTTACCTGTCTCATTTAAAATATATCTTTCAAGGACACTTCTTTTAGCGCTCGACTTAACCGTTTCTGGTCGGGCCTGCACTATGTAAAGCTCACCTGTTATACCATCTTTAGCCCATTCAATATCCATAGGTTTCTGGTAGTGATCTTCGATCTTTAATGCGATTCTAGATAAGGCTTCAACATCTTCATCTGAGATGCTAAACGTCAAACGCTCTTTTCGGTCGACTCTAGAGGTGAGGACGGTGTCTCCATTCTCAGGTTCGTTTGCGAAAGTCATTTTGACTGCTTTTGCGCCAAGGTTGCGTCTTAATATAGCTGGCTTTCCAGCTCTCAGTAGTTCTTTGTATACGTAAAACTCATCTGGATTGACTGCGCCTTGTACAATTGTTTCACCTAGACCGAAAGTGCTAGTAAGAAAAACGACCTTATCAAATCCTGATTCTGTATCAATAGTAAACATGACGCCAGACTGAGCAAGATCACTTCGTACCATTTCTTGAATGCCTACCGATAGTAGTGCAGATGAATGGCAAAAGCCTTGGTGTTCGCGATAACTAATGGCTCTTTCAGTATAAAGAGAGGCGTAAACTTCTTTGACTGCTATCAATATATTGTCATAGCCCTGAATATTTAGTCGGGTTTCTTGTTGACCAGCAAAAGAAGCATCGACTAAGTCTTCAGTTGTGGCCGAAGATCGAACAGCAAAAGAGGATTGCTTAGATTCAAGCTTTAATTTGTTTAGAGAGGTTTCTATTTCCAGAGATACTGCATTTGGAAGTTGACCTTCGATGAATAGTGTTTGAATGTTTTTGGAGCCGCGGCTAAGGCTATTAGTGTCATTGATATCTATTTGATCCAATTCTTTCTGAATGGACTGGCCAATATCATTTTCTAAAACAAAAAGTTTATAAGCATCGACGGTAACAGCAAAGCCATTGGGGACTTTAACGCCACTTTCCGATAAATTGGTTATCATTTCACCTAGAGACGCGTTCTTACCACCTACTAAGTTAATATCAGACATGCCTAGCTTGTTAAACCAGCTTATATATTTATCCAAGGCTATCTCCAAATGACCAAATTACGCAGATGCGGTATATTACTATAATTCTAGTTTGTAATCGAAAGGTTGTTAATTAATATGAAGCGTCAAGCATTCTTTATTTCAGATGGCACGGGCATTACAGCTGAGACACTTGGTCACAGTCTACTGGCTCAATTCGAAAGTATAGAATTTGAACAGACTACACTGCCATATATTGACACTCTAGATAAAGCTAGAGAGGTGACGCACAGGCTGGATTCAATAGAGTTAAAAACAGGTATGAAGCCGATAGTTTTCGACACGATCGTCAATCAAGATATTCGAGATATCATATCTAAAGCCAACGCCTTCAAAGTTGATATATTTGCCACCTTCCTCTCTCCCTTAGAAAGAGAGCTTAAAATTGACTCTAGTTATTCGGTTGGGAAATCACATGCAGGTGGTGACAATGCAGGTTATAAGTCAAGGATAGATGCTGTAAATTTTGCACTCGATAATGATGATGGTTCAAAAATTAAGCACTACGCTGAAGCTGATATTATTCTAGTCGGTGTATCAAGGTCAGGTAAAACACCTACATGCCTATATCTAGCCCTTCAGTTTGGCATAAAGGCGGCTAACTATCCGTTAACTGAAGAAGACCTTCAAAATTTTGAGTTGCCAGAAGTGCTTAAGCCGTACAAGAGTAAATTGTTCGGCTTAACTATAGATCCAGAAAGACTGGCGGCGATCAGAAACGAAAGAAAGGCAAATAGCCGGTATGCTTCAATCGCTCAATGTTACTATGAAACTGAAGAGGTAGAGCACCTTTATCAGCAGGAGCAAATTTCGTTCTTAAGCACGACAGATTTATCAGTAGAGGAGATATCGACAAAAATAATGCTGAAAGCAGGATTGGATCGAAGAACTTAATTCGTTATTTGTATACTGCCAAGGTCAATTAGCGTGAAGTCACCATCGGCAGTTTCAATTACCCCAAGAGTTGGGTTGGGTCTTATTAGTAGATATTTGGCTTTCATAGGGATTATTAAAGATCCTGTAAATCTTCCATATGAAGACCAAGTCTCTTTAATGTATGAATCAAATACATCGGTCATAGTTGTAGTTGATAGATATGAGCTGGTAAGAATATTGATTCTAGGTAAGGCCACTTTGTTGTTGTGAGTAAATGAATTGAATATTAAATTTTCGATATCTGGTATGTCGATTTCAATTAGAAGATAATCTTGATTGGTTTTTTTTGTGGTATTGAAGTAGTTTTCTAGTTTAATTTCTTTTGAAAATAACATGCTTAATAAAACCTCCCTACCTTCTCTAAACTCTTTATGCTGCTGAGCAAAATCTAATTTTCTATTTTCCTTGGCAGTGGATGTGTCGATTGTTTTGCTTGATTCTAGCTCCGCAATCACTTGGCGACCGTCTTGAGTCCAGCTGTATAGTTTTTCGCCTGCAATTTTTTTGTCCACATCTTTAGAGCTTATGTAATCTGATTCTATGATTTCATATTTCCTGATTATCTTATCGCTATCTTTTACGGCCAGGTTATTCTGTTTGAAAGCCTCTGGTTTCTTATTGGTACTCACTATTAATTCTGTTTCTTTAGTCTTTGTATTGGGCTTTTTTTGGGTATGAATCATTCCTCTTTCATCAACCCATGTGTAGAATTTTTCATCGCTACTGCTTGAGCTTAGCCCCGAGCAGCCTGTCAAAGCTACAAGTAAAATGAAAAGATACTTCACTAGAATTTAGTCCTAAAGGTTATGCCTGCAGCTGCAATTGTTAGCTTTGTTGTTACATCAAGGCCTGGATATGGGTTGGCGACAAGGCAGGTGAGGCAGTCAGTGTTTAATGCCTCACTCTCCCCTGCAGGTATATCCTCCTCACTGCTCATAAACGATAAAGAAACGTCAACATCAGTATCCAAATCCCATCGATAACCAAAACCCACCCCGTAAAGAGGAGCAAATCCAAGTGGCGCCATTACATTACGCTTGTTATCAGGAATAGAACTTACTCTTGGCTCGTAACCGATGCGAGCTTTCAGACGACTACTCATTTGGTATTCAATGCCAAAGACTAAGCTCCAGACACTTTTATAGTT
>JAWUVN010000019.1:0-19484 GCA_034112345.1 Bermanella sp.
ACATGCAATGACATGCTTTGCACCTGCTTTTATGGCCGCTATGGCAACAATACCCGAGCCTGTGCCAAAGTCTAAAACCTTTTTGCCGTTAACAATTTCTGGGTGATCTTAAATATATTTTGCTAATACTTGTCCGCTGGCCCAGCAAAATGCCCAATAGGCCGTGTTGTCCCAAATACTGCGAATTTCATCTAATGAAAAAGCCCTTTGCATGGTACTGGGGTCAACCAGATAAAGTTGCACATCAGGACATTGTGGTAATGACTGTGCAGACACAAATGCATCGTGCAGCATGGTCTTGATTAAAGGATTTAATGTGTGTGGCATGACGAATGGCCAGATAGATTGATCAACAATTATAACGTGTGCCGCACAGGAACAATAGCCAGTGACAATTATCATTCATGGTTAGGCAGCTGAGTTAATCAAAGATATCTTGCTGGGGTGTTGTCAGGTCTTCAAAGCTTGTATTTAAGAAGTACAATATGCTATCCACAACGGGTACAATTTGCTTTTCTACATAATGATCGTAATTAATTCCCATATTGCTTTCTAAGCACTCCAGTGCAGTAGGCCCTTGGTGCGTAATAATGTATTCAATCCAACCGCCATATTCATAAGGGCTGTTCAAATTTTTATGGGAATAGAAAGTAGCGGCTTTTTTTGCGGCTTGAATCTGTGGCGGAATATTCTTAACGTAAGTTGATAGAGGTTTACGAATGCGTTTTTTATATATGAGTAAATGGTCTCGCGTACCAGAGCGTAATGCCAAAATTTCTGACTTCAAATATTGAATATATTCTTGATCGTGAAAAATCCGGGTGTAGATTTCGGTTTGAATATTTTTTGCTAGTACAGTCCAGTCACTTCGGACGGCCTCTAAACCTTTGAATACCATTTCGTCATTACTCTTCAAGCCGGCATAGCGCTTTTTACTGCCAAGTTCACTACCACGAATGGTGGGCATTAGAAACTTTTGATAATGACTTTCAAATTCTATCTCTAGCTGGCTTTCGATATTAAAGTCGTCTTTAAGACGTTTTTTCCAATAGGTATTTAAGCCTTGCTGTAACGCATAACCAATGTCTCGTGCATCCTGCCCTTGAGATTGATTGTTCAAATACACAAATACGCTATCGGTATCACCGTAGATAACGTTGTAGCCTTTTTGGTTAATCCATGCCGCACTGTCTTGAATGATTTGATGGCCGCGTTCTGTAATAGAGCTGGCTAATCGAGCATCAAAAAAACGACACCCTGTGCTACCTAAAATACCATAAAAACTGTTCATGATAATCTTTATGGCTTGACTGGTGGCTGCATTTTTTTGTTTTTTTGCTTCGTCTCGTTCAGCCCATAACTCTTCAATAATGCCTGGTAAAAAGTGGTGTTCACGATGAAACATGGCATTGTGAAAGCCTGGAATACATTGTTCTGGGTGGCTCTGTGCCGTTTCATTCCCTTCTATCAGACCCATGGGGTCAATTTTGAAGGTCCTTATAATACTTGGGTACAAGCTTTTAAAATCGAGCACCAGTACATCATTATACAAGCCGGGTTGGCTATCCATCACAAATCCACCTGGTGCCGTGATGGCATCAAATCCTTCGCCTAGATTGGGTGCTATGTATCCGGCTCTATGTAATTTTGGCAGGTATAGAAACTCGAAAGCTGCCACAGACCCGCCGACACGATCAAGTAAATGACCGGTTAAAAAGCTTCGTTGAATTAAGTATTGTAGGATTTGGGTGTGCTCAAAAATATCCAATACCAGTTGGCAATCTTTTAAATTATATTGAGCAAGGGCCAATTTATCATCATTGAATAAATCAGTGATGGCTTGGCCTCGATTGGTAACCGCCTTTTTATCAATTTTTTTCCCCTCACCTAATAAACTTTGAGAAACAAACTCCAACGAAAAGCTTTCAAAACTGTAAGTGGCGTTTCGTAAAGCATCAATGCCATCTACAATCACTCGTCCGGGTATATCCACAAACATAAGATTATTTTGGCCTTCTCTTAATGTGACGCTTTTAGTTTCCCGGCTCCAATTAAATTCCACACCATGCTCTTGATAGACACGGGCAAGCACAAAAAAATCAAATTTAATGACATTCCAGCCAATAAATACATCGGGATCAATATGATTCACATACTCATTTGCGGCAATTAGTAGTGATCTGACATTTTTGAAATACTGCAACCAGGCTGGGCATGTTTCAGTAGGATCACCAAGCATGAATACAAGATTCTCTCTATGCGATTTACCATCTACAGACCATTCAGTACAAAACCCGATGCTGTACAGTTTTTCTTTTTGGGTTTTATTGGGCATAGACGTTTCAATATCAACGCTTGTAACGCGCAGACTTGGGTAATACTGAATGGGTTTTACTCTTGGATTGTCTAAGTATTGAGTGGTATTAGAGTTTGCGTGCTCTGTGTTTTCAATATTAAGGTTGCTGTCATTAGATTGTATTTGAATGTTCATGCAGCCTTTTAAATAGCGCTCCATTAAAAAACGGCTTGAGGGTTTAATCTCTGCTTCCCATAAAGGCAGATTTAAGCTTTTTGCTTGATTTCTTAACTGTAGATGCAGCGCATATTTATCGCAGTAGACCGCGCACACAGGTTGACCAGAAAAATGTTTCAAATCGAGGTTTTGTATCCGCATTCCCGGCCAATTGGGCAGTTCGGGGGCGCGGCTTTGTGGACAAAAGCACACGGTTTCTTGGTTGCCAAATTCCATAGCAATAGGGCCGCTATCGGTACTTAACCAATATCGTAGGGTGAGACCTTTATCTGTATCGAGCCATTGCTCAGATAAAATAAAACCGTGCACGTTTGACCTTATGTATATATGAACTTAGCTAAATATATTACATGGATTTAGGGAGCTAATAATGCCTCCACGTATCTCGCAAGACCCTATGTACCAGTTATTAAGGGAAGAAAAGGTCGAGCAGTTTAACAAGCTCAAAGCGGATGGAAAGCCCTGTGATTTAACGGGGTGTGATTTTAAAGGCTTAGACCTAAGAGATTTAGACGCTAGCGGTCTAGATTTAACAGACGCGTATTTTCGTGGTGCTGATCTTAGATCGGTAGATTTCAGAGGGTGTCAGTTGGCAGGTGCCAGCTTAGCCGACGCTAAAATAAGTGGCTGTTACTTTCCTGATGGAATTACGGCCCAAGAAATTTTAATGTCTGTCCAGCAAGGAACACGACTCAGGCAGTCAACTTGAGCTGGCTTAATGTAGCTGATTGTTTTGGGGGGATTGCTCAAAAAGAGAACAATCTTCACTTTTAACAATAGTAATTATGGTACAAAGGGCTGATCAATAAGGCAGTTATGAAATATGTTTTTTTTAGGTAAAACCCCTGATGAAGTAGAGCACTTGTTAAAGCGCTTGCAGATCTTAAATGAGAAGCTGATGAGCGACTTTGATGGGGAAAGTGTTCTTAAAACGTTTGACCGAACTGAGCAGGTATTAGATTTACTTGGTAAGGAGCAATTAGGTCGAATAGAGTCGGGCTTGATTACCGCCGTGAGTAAAGGTGTCGAGGTGGCATGTTTTGAAGTGGGGGACCTAATAGGCTTAAGCCGTGTATTTGGCTTGCCTTATTCAAAGTTAAAAGTGGATGAACCCGTTGAAGTCAGCCTGATAGATAGGGATAATTTTGTTGACTACGTGAATAGGGATCCTTTGCGCCAGCATCGTTGGAGTAATTATTTGCTAACCAATATGGCCCTATATCAACAGGTTTTAGCTCATTTTCATGTGAAAGTACAAGTGCAAACCCCTAAGGGGTTTAAGACAGTTCTCAAAGATGAGGTAATTATCCATGAAGGAGATACAGCAGATACTGTGTATCAGTTAATGTCGGGCAGTGCTGATGTTACTGTTAACAACGTGATGGTTGGTGAGGTGTTAAACGGAGAGATCTTTGGTGCTATGGCCGTGTTTACGGGTGAAAAGCGTAACGCTACCGTCACCGCCAGAGAAGACTGCCAATTATTAGCTATTCCAAAAGCTCAATTTGTAGACCTAGTACGTGCGCAGCCAGAAACGGTGATTACTTTGCTTGATAGTATGTCTAGGCGAATTATGGCTCTTAATGAGCAAGTCACCCGACAACAGATACAAACCGCTTAGTGGTAATGAGACTTAATAGGTCAAGATAGCGCCCTTTCCAAATCTTAATGAGAATTATTATTGACAACTTGAATGAGAATGAATACTATTTGTTTGTCATTGAATGAAACGCAGCAAGTAACGTTCAATACACTCTCTCATCAAGCTAATCACTGCTTATTTTAGCAACCGCCCATTGGGCGGTTTTTTTTTGCCTGTCATAAATGCTTGTGGCGCACTAAGTAGTTAAGTCAGTGTCAGATGGCTTAGTGTGAGATAAACTGATGAAAAAACGAGACAATATGATGATAACAAGAGTAATAGCGCTGGTGTTCATGGCACTGATCAGCCAAGTGTCTTTTGGGTTTGAATACACGCTTGAATTTAATCAAGAAGATATACAGACACGAATTGACGGCATGTTGCCCGTGAAAAAAGAAACGTTTGTCGCGGTGGTAACATTGGACCAGGCTAAAGTTCGGTTGCTAGAGAATACCGATCAAATAGGGTTGGATGCGAAACTGTTTGTGAATACTATTGCGGGTATTAATGCTCAGGGGTTGGTGTCGTTGCAAGGTTCGGTAACTTATCTCAGTGAACAGGGAGCATTTTATCTTCACCAGGCAAAAATTACACACTTAGAAATTGATAAAGTGCCCGCTGAGTTTTTGCCTCAACTTAAAGAGTTGGCTCAATCAGGCTTGAATCAAGCGTTAAATAAAAGACCTATTTACGTACTCAAAAAAGATGACATGCAACATCAGCTTATTAAGTCGTCATTGAAGTCGATCAAAATAAGCAATCAAACATTAAAGGCCACTTTAGGTTTTTGAGACTTGAACCAGAAGCTTGATGCTTTTCATACCTTTGTTTTAGACTATTTATAGCTTCGTATCGGCGCTCGATTTTAGAGCGCAATACGAGTGAGCCCTCCCAAAATGTAAGCTTAGTAAGTTTAAATTCTCGTCTATACTTAAATAAGATTGAGGAATTTTACTTGTATGTTTTGGAATACAAAGAATAAAGATGAGCTAGTAAGGCTGCGCAAAGAAAATGCAGAGCAGAAAGCTAAAATTGAAAGTGATATTGCTCAAATTGAGTTGCTGCATGGTGTTGTGAAGGTGGCTGAGCTTCAGCGCACTTTTGCATTAAAGCAATTAGAAGATCAGCAGCGCATGTATAAGCAGTGGATACACGGTGCGCATACAATTGATAATATACGACACGCAGTGGCCGTCAGTTCAGGCAAGCTATCAGAGCAACACAGCTCATTAAGTGAATCGGTGAGCAGCTTTGATCAAATACACGTTTTGTTAAGTCATATTGCCGGCAGTTTGGCGCACATTGATGATCAAACCCAAGAAGCGTGTGGTGCAGTTGAATCACTCACCAGTCTTGGTGAAGACATAGTCGGTTTTGTTAGTCAGATCAAAACCATCAGTGATCAAACCAATTTATTGGCTTTAAATGCTGCGATAGAAGCCGCACGTGCAGGTGAGCAGGGTCGAGGCTTTGCTGTGGTAGCAGATGAGGTGAGGGCACTTGCACAAAAAAGTGCTGAGGCCAGCAGCGAGATTACAACCTTGGTGAATGCGATTACCACGCAAACTCAAGCCGTAAGCAGTCAAATTAATGATATGGGCACAACGACTCAAAACCTGTCAGAACAAACCAGCTCGGTAAAACTGATCATCAGTGATATTACTGATGTATCAAAAAATATGTTTAAGGTGATTCAGGGCTCGACACATACCAGCTTTTTACAAACAGTTAAGCTAGACCATGTTGTGTGGAAGTCTGAGGTTTATCGGTTTATTTGGGGAATGAGTGAAAAAGAAGGCATTGCAGATTTTAAAGATCATACTGAGTGTCGATTAGGCCATTGGTATTATGAGGGAGGCGGTAAACAGTATTCTAAGCTTGCTTCGTTTAAACGGGTTGAAGAGCCTCATATAAAGATTCATATGGAAGGTGTAGAAGCTCTAAAAGCCTATCAAGCAAAAGATGAGGTTAAAACTGCGGAGCATTTAGAAAGAATGGAAAAAGCGTCTGATGTGGTAATTGATGAAATCAGCCATTTAGAAGAAGAGATATTAAGTTTAGGTAGCGAAGAATTTGACCTTCCTTCGGGTGATAAACATGAAGAGGTCGACTTGTTTTAGATTTATTCTGAGCCGTCTTTATCTAGAAGGCTCAATGATGCGAATTTATTTTATCCCCCAATTACTTGATGGCAGCCAATATGGTGATGTTATTAATCTCTTTGTTCAATATCTTTCGCAATGCGAAATTTAATCATGCCTTGATTAGCTTGTTATGCAGAGTCGGATTATTCTTTAACCGAGAAAACATAAATAAAATATAAGCCCCAATTAATAAATTGCCGATAGCACAACCCCAAAAAATACCCTCTAATCCAAACCATAAGTGACCAGCCCAAGCTAGGGGGATGTAGAGTACAAATAACCTTAGTATGTTAATCATCAGAGAATACTTGGGTTTATGCAGAGCATTAATAGTGGAAGTGCTGATCAAGCAGATACCTAGCCCAATATAGCTAATGGGTAAAATATATAAAAAAGTTTTGATGATGTCGCGTACAGCAGGTTCATCACTAAATAAGTGGCTAATAGGCTCGGCGAATAATACCAGGGCGAGGTAGACACTGGCTTTCCATACAATCACAAAGTAAATAATGGTTTTTAAAGCATCTTGAATACGATCTAGTTTACCAGCCCCAAAGTTTTGCCCAACAAAAGGCGGTAAGCTTGCTGTGAGCGCCATGATGACAATGAGCGCTAAGGGCTCAAGTCGACTGCCTACTCCATAAGCCGCAACCGCGTGAGTTCCATACGTTGCAACCCAGGCCACAATAATACCATTGGCTAATGGGCCTAACATGTTAGTGAGCGAAGCTGGGATACCAAGGCGAATCAAACTATTCCAACTGGACAATACATTGTTGGGGATAGAAAATTTTAATAAATTATTTTTAATTAATATTCTGATAATAACAATAAAGGCAAACAGCCAGCTGATACAGGTTGCTAAGGCGGCGCCTTCAATTCCAAGTTCAGGAAAAGGTCCTATTCCAAATATCAATAAAGGATCAAGAATGCCATTAATTACAGCACTCAATAACATGATTAAGCTGGGTAGTTTAGTATTGCCAGTGGCTCTGATACAGGCATTGACCGCAATCATGACGACTAAAAATACGCAGCCTATATACCAAATATCTAAATAATCACGGATTAACGGAATTAAATCGGGCTCGGCGCCCATCATGCTGAAGACCCAGTCTTGCGAACTGTACCCTATGATGGCCATAGTAACCCCAACCATAATAGATAGATAAAAACTGCTGGTGACCCAGTTACGGGTTTCTTCGGAATCTTTTTGCCCAATGGCTCTAGAAACAACGGCACCAGTGGCAATGCTTAGGCCAATGGCTAGGTTCATAACCATCATCGTGGCAGGAAAGGTAAAACTAATGGCTGCAAGGTGGGCGGTACCCAGCATACTGACAAAATAGGTGTCTACTAGGTTGAATAAAAAAATGGCTAAGATGCCTAAAACCATAGGAGCCGTTAGCTTATACAGCCATTTGGATATTGGTCCTTGGGTTAAATCATTTTCCATGTATTACTCGACCCATAGCGATGGGAGGACTATTGGTTTTAGGTAAGTTGATAGGATCACTTTGGAATGGGTCTTACATAATTAATACATACTACACCGTGCCGTATGTTATTTGGCAAGTGTAGTCGCGATGCGGGTTTAAAGTCTATGGTTCTACTGAAATGGACTGTTCTACATTCTGAAAAATGACTTTTTGATGAGTGGTCCTTCGTTATGGATTAGCCCTTATTATGAATAGACAGCAGCCCAGCCATAAAGAACTTATTAATCAGTTTAATCAGGCTACCCGACAATTCAAAAAGGTTATGTCTTGTATTAAAAGGCTTTGGTTTATTTTTTAAGACACTCACAACGATTCACATTGACGTAATAAGTGTATGTTATCCCCATTAGCTGTGGATAACACTGGGGATTAACTTGGGACAGTTACGTTATCTGTTGATGAGTAGTCTCTACTAGTTAGTTTGTCCATTTTTTGAACATAAAAAAACGCCAAACATTTTCATGTTGGCGTTTTGTCTTTTCTTGTCTAAATCAAATTATTGTTAATTAGTTTTAGAATGTTTACTTATTTTATTCATAGCTTTGCAAAGACGGTATTCGCTGCATTTAGTGTGAACTCAATGTCTTCATCGGTTAGGGCTGAACAAACAAATCCGGCTTCGTAAGACGATGGAGCAAGGTAAATACCTGCTTCTAACATACCGCGATAGAATGCTCTGAATCGCTCCTGGTCGCACTTTTGAACTTGCTCAAAGCGGCTGATGTTTTTTTCTTCACTAAAGAAGAAACCAAACATGCTGCCTACTTGGTTGGTTGTGAATGGGATTTTATGACTTTCCGCCAGGGCTTCTAAGCCACTGCAAAGTTTTTTAGTTTTAGCGGTTAAATCATCATAAAAACCAGGGGCGCTAATTGCATCGAGCATGGCTTTACCTGCGGCCATAGCAATAGGGTTGCCAGACAAGGTTCCCGCTTGATAAACAGGGCCTAGAGGTGCTAAATGTTCCATGATTTCACGTTTACCACCAAATGCGCCTACTGGCATACCGCCGCCAATGACCTTACCTAACGTGGTCATATCTGGAATCACTTTATATACTTCTTGTGCTCCGCCTTTTGCTGCGCGGAAACCACACATTACTTCATCAAAAATTAATACGATGCCGTATTTGGTGCACTCTTCTCTAAGGCCTTCTAAAAAACCTTGTTCGGGAGGAATGCAATTCATGTTGCCAGCAATTGGCTCAACAATGACACAGGCCACTTCGTTACCAATTTTTTCAAAGCATTTCTTTACTCCGTCAATATCATTGTGAGTAAGGGTAATTGTCAGGTCAGCAAGTACAGAAGGAACACCAGGAGAGCTAGGTGTTCCTAATGTTAATAAACCAGAGCCTGCTTTTACTAATAAAGAATCGGCATGGCCGTGATAGCAGCCTTCAAATTTCACCATTTTATCGCGGCCTGTATAGCCTCGTGCTAATCGAATGGCGCTCATGGTAGCTTCAGTGCCACTGGATACCATGCGTACCATATCCATGCTTGGATAAATTTCACATACCTTATCAGCCATTTCTATTTCTATTTCAGTGGGAGCACCAAAACTTAAGCCGTCTAGTAATTGTTTTTGAATAGCGTCAATTACGGTTGGAGCGCCATGGCCTAGAATTAATGGGCCCCATGAATTCACATAATCCACATAACGGTTGCCGTCTTCGTCAAATAAATAAGCACCTTCACCGCGCTTAAAAAACACAGGTGTGCCACCTACGCCTTTGAATGCACGAACAGGAGAGTTAACCCCACCAGGGATACGCTTTTGAGCTAATTCAAAAAGCGATTCAGAACGAGAAAAATCCATAACTTAAAACCTAACTGAAAAATGTTGAAGTACGGTAAGCAATTAAAATGACTAAAAGGGTCTTACAACCACAAACACAACAATAGCCACTAGCATAAGTACCGGAACTTCGTTGAATACTCGATAAAATTTATGGCTGTGTGTGTTGAGATCGTCACGAAACTGATGCATAAGGTGCCCACAATAAAAGTGATAAACAACAAGTAAGACAACTAATAGCAGCTTTGCATGAAACCATGCTTGGCTAAGGTAGTAATCTAGGTTGTAGCTCATAAGCCAGCCGCCTAAAACAAGGGTGGCAATCATGCTGGGTGTCATGATGCCCCGATACAGTTTTCGTTGCATGATTTTAAAGCGCTCAATACCAATGCTGTCGTCGCTCATTGCGTGATATACGAATAGCCGTGGCAAATAAAATAAGGCTGCAAACCAGCATATAACAGCAATAATATGAAACGCTTTAACCCAAAGCATAATTAGTCCTAATGAGTAGTGATTTTGACTCGCTAATGAGAGTAGCGATAAAAGTTATGAATTTTATCATGCTCTACAATGCCGATAACAGAGGCAGAGGTAAATTCATTTCCATAGTGAACACTTAGGCAGTCTACTTGTTGGCTTTCCATTAAATGTAAGGCTTCTTGAAGGTTCGCTTGAATGTTAATTTGCGCGCATTGTTTTCTATCACCAGGGATAGCCATCAAATTTATAACTAAGCCACCATCTTTTGTTTCAGACCATTGTTCAATTTGATCTTCATCCATTAGCAAGCTGGCAACATCCGATGCAGAGATACGCCACAGGCCTTGTGTATCATCATTGATGATGAGGTATTGTGGGCTGCCCACTAAGGCCAGCTTAAGGGCATCAAGGTCGGTGAATTTACTGAGTACTTTAATATTTTTTTCCGCAACAGAGAGAACACTATTTTGCCTTAGCATATGCTCCACTGGAGAGGTATCAAGACTTAACCCACGCAGCTGTAATAACCGTGGAAACAATGCTTTTTGTTTAAATAACTCGGTGGTGGTTAAGTTAGCAATGACCACAACGAGCATGCCTGGCAAAATAATATTTGGGTTGTGAGTAAGTTCTAATAAGGTCATGAGCCCAGTTAATGGGGCTTGTAAGCATGCAGACATCATGGCGGCCATACCCAGCATCGCGTAATAGCCAGTTGCACTGGCCTCATCGGGGGCAAAATAGTTTCCGACTTCACCAATTGCACCACCCGCACAGGCCCCTATGAATAGCATGGGCCCAATGGCTCCACCGGGTTGTCCTAGCCCTAGATTTAGGCTGGTTAAAAATAATTTCATCACCGCAAAAATAAGCAGCGCTATCCATGGTAGATTGCCAATTAAAGCTAGGTTCACTGTGTCGTAACCGATACCCATCATTTGCGGAATTAAAAGTGCCACTAATCCATTTAAAAGACCAATAATTAAGAACCGTATCCATAAATTTTTAGGTGCTTTTTTAGCCGTGTTAACACAAATCCAAATAAACATGGCGGCTAGCGCACCCATTAATAATGCTTCTGCAATTAGGAAAGGGAACTCTAATAAAGAGTGCATCTCTAGGGCGGGAACGGTAAACGCTGGCTCTGCACCATATACACTTCGCGTAATCATGGCCCCAATAACAGAAGCGAGTATTACTGGAATTAAACTTTGCAGGCTATAACCAACAATGATCACTTCCATTGCGAACACAACAGCCGCAATGGGTGTATTAAATGAGGCGCTTATGGCCGCAGCCACACCAGAGGCCAGCAATAATTGCGTGTGGTTAGATGATAATTTAAATTTTCTGCCCATTAGGCTGCCTGTGGCTGCACCTAAATGCACAGCGGGGCCTTCTCGGCCTGTGCTTTGACCGGATACAGCGCAAATGACACCACCAACAAATTGCGCAAAAAAATTACTTAAAGGCATGTGTCCTTGATGATTTTTTAAGCGCTCTAGTACGTGGCTTATGCCCACCATTCGAGATTGGATGCTGAGCTTATGAAATATCATCGCGATCAATAAGGCGCCACTTAATGGCAAAGAGAATCTTAACCATGCGCTTAATGCTTCAAAGTTTTCAACTCCGCCACCAGGAAGGTAGGTTTCTAATGGGCCTTCAATTGCTAGTCGAAACAATAATATGGTGCCACTGGTAAATGCGCCAGCCAAAGCCCCTAAAAGTGCTAAAAGGGGAAGAGCTTCGTTTTGTGCAAGACGCATTCTAAAGTGTAATTTTATGCGCTTGATAAAAGATGCCATTAAATTCCCTATCACTTTTGAATAAAGGCGCTATTATATGGCCTTTTCATGTTGAACATAGTCAAGAGGTAATACTGTGATCAAAGTTGGTCTTGTGGGCGGTACGGGTTATACCGGTGTCGAACTATTGCGTATTCTGGTTCAGCACCCAGAGGTAGACTTAAAAGTCGTCACGTCTCGTGGTGAGGATGGTAAACCCGTTTCTCAAATGTTCCCCAATCTGCGACCTTTCACAGATATCTGCTTTAGTGTACCGGATGTTCAATCCTTATGTGAATGCGATCTTGTGTTTTTTGCAACCCCGCATGGCGTTGCTATGGCGATGGCCCCCGAACTAGTACAGGCTGGGGTGAAAATTATTGATCTAGGCGCTGACTTCCGTATTAAAGATACGGTAGAGTGGTCCAAATGGTATGGGATGGAACACACCTGCAAAGACTTGGTTGAACAGGCTGTTTATGGATTGCCAGAAGTAAACCGTGAGCAAATCAAAACGGCACAAATTATTGCCAACCCAGGATGCTATCCAACTGCTGCGCAATTGGGTTTATTGCCATTAATTGAAGCTGGTTTAATTGAAGATCAAAATATCATAGCTGACTGTAAATCAGGCGTGTCGGGTGCAGGTCGTCAGGCGGCCATTGGTACTTTATTGTGTGAAGCCAGCGAAAGCTTTAGTGCTTACGGTGTGCATGGGCATCGACACCTTCCTGAAATTAAACAGGGTTTGCAAATTGCTAACGCAGGTAATGCAGTAGGCTTAACCTTTGTGCCACACTTAACTCCAATGATTCGTGGCATTCATGCAACGCTTTACGCAAAGCTGAAAGATACCTCGGTTGATTTACAGGCGTTATACGAAACGCGCTACGCACAAGAGCCGTTTGTGGATATATTGCCTAAAGGTAGCCATCCCGCCACTCGTAATGTTAAGGGTAGCAACTATAATCAAATTGCTATTCATCGTCCGCAAGACGGCGATACAGTAGTGGTGTTATCAGTTATCGATAACTTGGTGAAGGGTGCTGCGGGTCAAGCGGTTCAAAATATGAATATCATGTTCGGGCTGGCTGAAAACATGGGCATGACACAGCCTGCCATGCTGCCATAAATCATTTGGTTGATTTGTAGGTGGTTTGACTTGAAAACAAGAAAATAAAGTCAATATCACCTATACCTAAATAATAATTAAAGAATTAGATAATAAGGATTGATTGCAATGGCCGTAGTTAAAGGCAGCAAACAAGACAAGCTAGCGGTAGTCAGTTATGACCCGTGGAGTCGTTTTTTTAAACGACTGTTATTATTAGTGCTTGTGTGTGCAATGGGTGTAGCCAGTTTTATATTTGGCCGCTACGAAGCGCTAGAAGCTCAAGAGCAAGCCATCGCTGAACGAGATCAGTTACTTGAAGACCTGCAAATGGCGCAAGATGAAATCTCAACCAATAGCACACGAGTTGTTATGCTTGAAAAGGGTGGAGAAGTTGATCGTAGATCGACAGAAGGTCTGCGTCAGAACATGGTCGACTTAAGGTCACAAATTGCCACGCTTCAAGAAGAAGTTGCCTTTTATAAAGGCATTATGGCACCGTCTAGCCGCAAACAAAATTTACGTATACAAAAATTTGAGTTAGAAAAATCCTTAGAAGATAAGCGCTATAAATTCAAATTAGTGCTGACTCAGGTAGGAGCGAACCAGCGCTTTATTAGCGGGTTAGCTGGTGTGAATATTGTGGGTGTATTAAATGGAAAGCAAAAGGTCTTTGGCTTAAGAGACCTTTCTGAAGACGTCCAAGATTATGGTATTAAATACAAATTCCGCTATTTCCAAGAAATATCTGGAGAGCTGGTATTGCCTGAAGGGTATATAGCAGAATCCGTTGAAGTGGTTTTACAGTCAAATGGTTCAAAAGCCAAGCGTATCGAAGACAGTTTCCCTTGGCTTGGGCAAGAACAAAAGCAGGAGCAAACGAATGCTAAGTAGTAAAAATAAAAACCCTGGCCATTACGATACATTGATTTCAAGTAAATCTGAAATTGTAGGTGATTTGCATTTCAGTGGTGGTTTGCACATAGATGGGAAAATCAAAGGCAATATCATTGCTGATGATCAATCAAGTGCTGTAGTACGTATTAGCGAAACAGGTATTGTTGAGGGTGAAATACGCGCTCCCAATATTATAATTAATGGACAAATCATTGGTAATGTCCACTCGCACCTGCACATTGAGCTGGCTAAAAAAGCAGTGGTAACAGGTGATGTTCACTACACCATTATGGAAATGGTCATGGGTGCACAGGTAAACGGAAGCTTAATTCATCAAGCAGCTGAAAAACCTCGTAAGGGCCGTAAGCAGCAAGAGCCTGTTATTGACGTTGCAGCTGAAACTAAAGTTGACTAAATTAGTCGGATAAACACATAATAAGCGCTTATTTGATTAACCCCGAAGGTTTAGCTGTATGAACGTTCTTTCTCTGACAGCTCCTGCTGTGCATAAAATGCAGACGCTTTTAGAAGAAGAGGGCGATGACAGCCTGTGTCTTCGGGTGTTTGTGACAGGTGGTGGCTGTTCTGGTTTTCAGTATGGCTTTACCTTTGATACAGAAGTTAATGATGATGATGCTCAAGTAGAGCAAGAAGGCGTAAAAGTGCTGGTGGATTCATTAAGTTATCCTTACCTTGATGGTGCACACGTTGACTATCAAGAAAGTCTAGAGGGTTCAAGATTTGTCGTTAGTAATCCTCAAGCAGCTTCAACCTGTGGCTGTGGCTCTTCGTTCACCATTTAAAATATTATTGGTTTGCGGGCTGTTGTTCGTAAGCTGTAATAGCCTTTCTGAAGAAGGGCGTTTTCTTGCCCAGCTTCATGCCCATACCCCTTTAGAATTATCCCGTGTTCTTGATCGTGCTGAAAAGTGGTCTGAAATGCATGACGGTTATGTTAATCAACCTATAGCAGTTGTATTACATGGCAGTGAAGCCAATGCCTTTTTAAAAGAAAACTACGCACAATATCGTTCATTAGTAGACCAAGCTGCCAAATTGGATGCGTTTAATGTGGTTGATATTCAGATTTGTGAGCGATGGCTGGGGAGTAATGAGATCTCTCGAGATCAGATTCCGCCGTTTATAGGAACGGTTATTTACGGGCCGCAGCGTATTGATAACCTGATAAAAGCCGGTTACCAAAAATTCTAAGTGATAGTGCTAAGTAATTCTGGTTACATCAGGCTGGGTAGATAGCCCCTAAAACACGCTCTCCTTTTGCGCCTGTAACAACAGGCTCATTACCAGGTAACCCTTCGATGCATTGGTGGGCCAGCCAAGCAAACGCAAGCGCCTCTACATTTTGAGCGTCAATCCCAAGTTCATCCGATGTAATAACATCGATATTCTTTAGTGTATTACCTAATACGCGCATTAATTCACCGTTATACGCACCGCCACCACAAACGATTACTTGCTGGGTGTTAGGGAATTTAAAAACTTCATTGCGTATGCTTTGCGCTGTTAGGTGTAGCAAGGTAGCTTGCACATCCTCTGTAGAATAATCTTCAGGTTCATATTCTAATAGCCATTTTAATTGGAATAGTTCTCGGCCAGTGCTCTTGGGGGCTGGTTCTGAAAAGTATGGTTCCAATAATAAGTCACTTAAAAGCTGAGGAATAACCTTTCCACATCTAGCCCAATTACCATCTTCGTCGTAGTTACCATTCAAGTGGCGACCGTACCAAGCATCCATTAATACATTGCCAGGCCCTGTATCATATCCATTAGTGCCATTGTCTTTTGATAGCACAGAGATATTGGCCATACCGCCAATGTTTAAAACGATAATGTCTTGGTTGTGGGGAAATAGAATATTGTGAAATGCGGGTACAAGTGGTGCACCTTGGCCGCCTGCTGCCATGTCTCGGCTGCGAAAGTCATTTACAGTGGTAATACCTGTTAATTCGGTTAATAGCGCAGCATTTAAAATTTGAGATGTGTAATAAGGTGGCATATGGCGAATGGTTTGCCCATGGGCACCAATGGCAGTTATATCTTCAGTTTTAATATGGCAATGGGATAGTAGCTCGTTTATTGATTGGGCATAAACTGTGGCTAGCTCATTTGCTGCCATGGCGCTTCGGTGTACCTCGTCATCAGCACTATTACAAAGAGCTAATAAGGTCTGCTTGAAGTCGTAAGTGAAATCTAGGTGATGGCTAGCTAGAGTTTGAATGCCATCTTCGCCCAGTTGCATTAAAACGCTATCAACGCCGTCTAGGCTGGTGCCTGACATTTGCCCGATGTAGTACTTAGGCTGAGAAAGGCTCATGTTAATTTACCGTGAGGCGAAATAGTCGCCGAATAAATGGCTTTCTAATCGCATTACCATTACTTGAGCATAATGAATAAAGCGCTCTTTTTTCTTTGTATCAATTGGTTTGGCATGTGGCAGTTTTACGGTAAGTGGATCTCTTACAATGCCATTTAACCTAAATTCATAATGAAGATGGGGTCCTGAAGCCAAGCCAGAGCTCCCAACATATGCAACAACCTGGCCTTGTCTAACTTTTTTGCCAACTCTTACACCTCGACCAAAAGCATTTAAATGCGCGTATAAGGTCGAGTAAGCTGAACCGTGTTTAAGAATTAAAACGCGCCCATAACCACCTTTTCTTCCAGCGAATATAACCTTGCCATCGCCAGCTGCTTTAATTGGTGTACCACGGCGGGCGGCGTAATCAACACCCTTGTGAGCGCGGATTTTATGTAGGATAGGATGTTTGCGCTTTAGATTAAATTTGGAACTGATGCGAGTAAAGTCCACAGGACTTCGTAAAAAAGTTTTACGCATACTTAGGCCGGTAGGTGTGAAGTATTGGCCGTTACCCTTATCATCTTCAAACCGAACCGCGGTGTAAGTTTTACCTTTGTTGTGGAAGCGGGCAACTAATATTTCGCCATCGCCGACTTTTTGCCCTTTAAGGTATTTTTCTTGATAGATTAGGCTGAAGTTATCCCCTTCTCGAATATCCAGAGCAAAATCAACATCCCAGCCAAAGATAGTGGCTAGCTTCATTATAAGGTTGTTGCTCATACCAGCTTCGATGCCGCTTTCAAATAATGATGAGTTGATTGTGCCTTGTGCGAAGGTTTCCACTAGCTCAGGTTTTAATATGATCTGCTCACTGGAAAAGTTGGTGTCGGCTAAATAAAATTCATAGCTTTCAAATAGAGACTTCTCTAAGCGAAAACGTATAAGGGCGCCACTTTCAACCTGAAAGCCAACCTTATCTCCTGGATGAATTTGATCGAGGCTTTTACCATGTTCTGTTTGGGTGAGTAAAAAGAGTTCTTTAGATGTTAATCCATTAGATTGAAATAGTTGAGCCAGGGTATTTCCTGTTTTTACTTCTTTCATGTCCCAATTTAAAGAGGTGATGACGTTATCACTTTCGTTGGTCTCAGGTACGGGTAATTGATAGGCAAATGTTCGGCGTTCTAGCTCTTGCTGAACTGGAATTAAGATAAGAGAAGCTGCAATAAATAAACAAGTTAGCCCTAAAGCAATCCAATGTCGCTTGGGTAATAACTCAAAAGCCGATAATTCCTTATTATTCATATAGATGCCTGCACTACTTGTAGGTCAATCATACCATTCCATTATTCAAATTATAGTACCTCTGCACAAGTTTTGGACCTACATAGTATGGAAAATATGTAGTACAGCTTGCAAATCTGATGGAATCCGTTAATTTCCCATCCTAAATCGAACATGAGTATTATTCGGCCAGACCCATGACAGCATCATTAATAGAAGATTTAAAAGCCCGCGGTTTATATAACGACTGCACAGGCGAAGAAGAATTAGTAGCACGCTTAGAAGAAGGGTGCCAAACCTTATACTGTGGCTTTGACCCAACTGCTGATAGTTTGCATATTGGTAGCTTAGTGCCTTTGTTGGTCTTAAAGCGTTTCCAGATGGCGGGGCATAAGCCTTTGGCTTTAGTTGGTGGTGCCACCGGTTTGATTGGAGACCCAAGCTTTAAAGCAGCTGAGCGTAAATTAAACGGACCCGATGTAGTTGGTCAGTGGGTTGAAAAGCTAAAGGCGCAAGTGAGTCGCTTTATAGATTTTGAGGCAGGCGAAAGCAGCGCTAAGGTTGTGAATAACCTAGATTGGGTTGGTGAATTCAGCATGCTGGATTTCTTAAGAGATGTGGGTAAGTACTTCTCTGTGAACCAGATGATTCAAAAAGAGTCCGTGAAGCAGCGACTAGATCGCGATGGTGCAGGTATTAGCTTTACTGAGTTCACCTATATGATTTTACAAAGCTACGACTTTGCAAAATTAAACGAAATAGAAAATTGTATATTACAGATTGGTGGCTCAGATCAATGGGGCAATATTACGGGTGGAACAGAATTGACCCGCCGTATGAATGGCAATCAAGTTTTCGGTTTGACGTTGCCTTTGGTAACAAAGTCAGACGGTACAAAATTCGGTAAAACAGAAAGTGGAACAATTTGGCTAGATGCTAAGAAGACATCTCCATATGCCTTTTATCAGTTTTGGTTAAACACTGCGGATGCAGATGCTTATAAATTCCTTAAGTACTTCACTTTCTTATCGGTAGAAGAGATTGATGAAATTGAAAAGGCAGACTCTGAAATTCAGGGGCGCAAAACCGCACAACCTATATTAGCGAAAGGAGTAACCAAGCTACTTCATGGTGATGCTGGTCTAGCAGCAGCTGGGCGAATCACAGAGGCATTGTTCTCGGGTGATGCAGCGAGCTTAAGTGAAGCTGATCTAGAGCAGATAAAGCAAGACGGCTTACCGGCAAGTGATCTAGCTTCGGCCGATTTTACTGATAAGCCTTTAACCTCGGTTCTGGCAGAGGCTGGTATGGGTCAGGGTAAGCAGGTTAAAGATGCACTTGGTCGTAATGCGGTCGTAATTAACGGAGTCGCTTACGGAATGGATTCATTAATGGCGGGTGCAGATATCTTTGTAAAGGATAATGCGCTTTATGGTCGATTCTTCATGGTTAAGCTGGGTAAGAAGAAGCATCACTTATTTGAATTGAAATAGTATTGCTAACTATCTATAGAAAATAGTTGACCCCGATTCGAATCTCCTTATAATGCGCGCCTCCTTAACAGGAAGCGCGTTTTCTTTTTAGATAAATCTTAAAAAAGAGAATTATGTTAAGGGCTTAATATTTACTCAGTTAAATCTGAAAACATTAAGTAAATCAAAGTGTTGACAGCTAATCGAAACACTGTAGAATGCGCGTCCGCTTCGGGGTAAAACCTAAAGCACAGCAGGATTTTAAAAGATTTTAAATTTTAAAATAGTTTAAAAAAATGTTGACAAGGAAGTGCGATTCTGTAGAATACGCGCCTCGCTTCGAAAGAAGCTTCGCACTGGTCTAGCCAGAAAGCGAGAAGAAATGGTCAGTCCGAGCGACGATCACGATCTTTAAAAACGAATTCAGACAATTCGTGTGGGTACTTACCGAGAGTCGAGATGTGCAGTTTCTAGCTACTTGTAGTTAGAAACAACAAAAGACTTTTCAAGTA
>JAWUVN010000020.1:0-43921 GCA_034112345.1 Bermanella sp.
ACGAGAGCCACGGGTTACATCATAGGTAGCGGCGTCATTCTGCGCTGAGCGTAAATACACTCGCATAGCCATGCTTAGTGTTTTTTTATGGCCCTGTTCCAGGTGATCTAAATTATCTATTTTACTAAGCAGCTTCTCTATTTTATTAATGCGGTCATTTCGTTTGGAATGAGCTCGACCATCGTTGTCTACAATCAAGGCATAAGCATAAGCTGCCCGTACATCTGATTTTAAATTTTGAAGTTCGTGGTAGGTTTCAGCCTTTGATGACGCTTGGCTAGTAGCGCTAAAAAGAATGACTAATAAATATAAACAGATATTGCGAAGGCCTTGACCCATGATATGTACCCTTACTGAGGTAGTTATATTAGAGGTGACTAATTTTAGTGAAGGATAGCGAAATTAAGCTTTATTTAACAGTAAATATCATTCATTTTACTTAGTATTGAATGTTTTTTCGGCATTTTTCTTATGAATGAGAGGTGATTGCATTTAGAAGAGAGGGTTAGGCGCTTATCGCCTAGTGCTGAGCTGAAAGAGGCTTATTTCCAATTAAATCTTGGTAGCAGAGAATGAATTCATCAATGCTAGCTTGTGGACGACTATGAAAGTGACGCCTCCAATATTTGGCGATAGCATTTATATCTGTCGAACAAGGTAATGGACATTGTTTACGTTTATAAATCATCCAAGCGATAGCAGTGGTATAGCGTAAATTGGTCGCTAGCTCAGCATGTGGATGAGCCAAGAACTCTCTCTGACTGGCAAGACCTCTTACTTTACTGGCAAGATCAGGATCTTTAGCTAGGTAGTGATCCCAAATTCGTTGATGGCTTTGAGTGCTAATTTGAAAAACACCAAGGCGTTTTTTGTCACCTTTTATGCGAAAGCCCATACCAGA
The DNA here is from genome assembly GCA_034112345.1 of Bermanella sp. Taxonomy (GTDB): domain Bacteria; phylum Pseudomonadota; class Gammaproteobacteria; order Pseudomonadales; family Oceanobacteraceae; genus Bermanella. Next base: position 902 of record JAWUVN010000020.1, read on the forward strand.
TTCCATAGCAGCGGTTGCTACAAGTAAAGCTTCTGCGTTTTCAGAATATTCACCTAGGTATTTTAACGTAGGTCGGATGACTAAATCTTGTAGTTCACTGGGACAAATTCCCATTGCATGTTCCTTGGTAGCTAGATAGGGGCCACCGAATTTTGAACGTGTCTAATGCTTGCAGAGTTTCTGCTTAGATCAAACTTATAACCTAGCTAAGCTAGATATCGCACACTGTTTGTGTGACAACAATATGACTTTAGCTAAACAATTCAAAGACGCCAGAAAAATCATAAAAAAATGTTGCTTTTTTATTTTTCTAATAAAAATAACAAGTTAGGAGCTTAAATAATTAAGCATTGAAGTGAGAGAAGCCTATTGAAAACTAAGCTTCTCTATAGAAGGGTAAGGTAATTGATTAGTGTGCGGCGTTGCACTCTTCTTTGATTGTAGGGTTGCCGGCTAATTCAGACAGTTCACTGCAGTTAATGACCGTGACTTCTTTACCTTCTGTCGTGATTAGTTCACTTTTTTGGAAGCGCGTAAATATTCGACTGACTGTTTCAACCGCTAAGCCAAGGTAGTTGCTTATATCGACTCGAGACATGGATAGTCTGAATGATTTTGCTGAAAAGCCTCGTCGCTCAAAGCGGCCACTTAGTTCTAATAAGAAATGGGCTAAACGTTCATCTGCACTTCGCTTAGACAGTTGCAGCATCATTTGTTGATCATGGCGAATTTCACTCCCCATGTTTTTCATAAGCTGTTTGCGTAGTCCTGGAATTTCATCGCATAAGACTTCAAGCTTATCTAAGGGCAGCTCGCAAACAGTGGTGGTTTCTAGTGCCTTGGCGCTTAAAGGGTAGGTATCTTGGCTGTAGCCGGATAAACCAACTAACTCACTGGCTAGGTTAAAACCTGTAATTTGTTCTTCGCCTGATGGTGCCACGGTGAATGTTTTGACTGCGCCTGTACGAATTGCGTAAATAGCATGGAAAGGATCACCTTGTTTGAATAATAGCTCGCCTTTTTGAATTGGGCGGCCACGTTTAATTACTTTGTCTAAGGTGTCTAAATCGCTGTTGTTTAGCGCAATGGGTAAGCATAACGAGCTAAGGCTACAGGTGCTGCAGTGAGTCTTATTACCGCGACTTGATGCTATAAAGTCAACGATGTTTTGCTCTCCTGACATGGGAACCCCTTGTTTGGCGCTGAGTATGAGTCGTTAAAACTTAGCAATTGCTAATATATTAAGCCCATACTGTTAAAAACACTGATTTAAGTCAAGAAAAACATTGTAGGGTGTACGGTTATATCAGAGCGTTTTAGTTGGGTATTGGTTTGGTTATTTTACCCAGGGTGCAATCAGTGTCCAAAAACCAAAAGCGATAATGGCTAAGGCTAGACTCGTTCTTACGATAATATGTTGCTTGAATCGGTTTAGTTTTTCTGTGAATAAAGCAAAAGAGAGTAATGCCGGTAGGGTGCCTAAGCCAAAGCAGATCATGAGGGCAGCACTTTGAAGTGGGTTTGCTGAAACGACCGCCCAGCTCAATGTACTATAAACCAAGCCGCAGGGTAAAAAGCCCCATACTAACCCCAGCATAAACCCTTGTTTTGGGGTGCTTACGGGCAGTAAATTTTTAGTCAGTGGCTGCAGTTTTTGCCATAGTTTTGAGCCTATGCTTTCAATCCACGTAAGAGATTGCGTTAAGCCGAATAGGTAAAGCCCCATTAAAATAAGCATCACACCGGATAATGTTCTTAATACAAGTCCTGCTTGATCGTGTGCTGCCGATAACCACAGACCTGCAAGTCCAGCAGCAAGCCCCAATATGCCGTAGGTTAGCACTCTGCCAAAGTGATAGCTTAGTTGTAATAGTGTAGCGTTAAAGACTTTAGGGTGAATTTGGTTTTCGTTGTGTGTTCTTGTGTTCAGAGATAGAGCCCCTACAATTCCGCCACACATGCCCATGCAATGAACGCTACCCATAAACCCTAATAAAAAGGCCGTTAGTAAAGATAAAGGCTCATTCATTTTTTGTTGGGTCTGCTTTTAGTTTGTCAGGTGTGCTCTCTTCTTGGATTATTTTTTTGGTTTGAGGTGGCATGTCGTCATCAAATAAAATTCTATGAGCAGGGCTATCTAGGTCATCGAACTGTCCCTTTTTACTTGCCCAAAAAAAGATAATGGCACCCGTTCCAATAAAAATGAGAGTGATTGGGATGGTGATAAAAATTATTTCCAAAGTTTGGCCTACTTGTTTGATTGCCACTGCAACTCGCTATTTCAAAATCAAAACAGATGAGAGTATCGGGGCTAAATTGATTTAGGGATATTATTCAACCGAAGCGCATTAAATACAACTACCAGTGAGCTGAACGACATACCAATTGCAGCTGCCCATGGGGGAAGTAGCCCAAATGCAGCAAGAGGCAGTACACTGCCATTGTAGATTAGTGCCCAAGTTAGATTTTGTTTGATAATAGTTTTGGTACGGCGGGCTTGAGTAATTAATTGAGGAAGACGCTGAAGTTGATTACCAACCAATATTACATCAGCATGTGTTTTCGCTAAATCACTGGCGCTGCCAATGGCAATGGATATAGGTGCTTTTGCTAATACAGGTACATCGTTTATACCATCACCAACCATGATGCTCATATCTTGATCATTCAGTGATGATAAATAGTTTAATTTTCCTTCTGGTGTAACACCGCCCTGATAGTGCTGAACGTTTAATTCGGTTGCCACATTAATCACTTGATCGCTTTTGTCGCCACTGAGTATTTCGCTCGAAAGCCCTAGTTGTGAAAGTTTTTCAATAGAGGCTTTTGCCATCGGACGGATTTGATCGCTTAGTAAAAACCAAGCGATGGCAGTGTTTTCTGACGCTAATAAAATCCAATGGCCTGTGTCAGGTTGCTGTGTTGCATTGTCTTGTTTTGGTTTGGCGTATTCCGAATTACCTAGTTTGTAAGTATGACCATTTATTTCACCAGATAAGCCTTGTCCTGGTTCAACAACGATGTTTTGAGTTGTCATGGGGGAGTCAAGATTAAGGTGTTTCTTAAACGCTGAGGCAATAGGGTGCTGGCTATGAATTTCTAAGCTGCTAGCAATGGCCAGTGCTTCATCTTTTTTGCCTGATAAAATAATGGTTCGTTCAATGGCGAGTTTGCCAAGGGTGAGGGTGCCTGTCTTGTCAAAAATCACACGGCGACTTTTGGTGATGTTTTCAAGTACGTGGCCGCGAGTGATTAACACGCCTGCTTTTCTAAGTGCGCCAGTGGCAGCGGTTAGTGCTGTGGGTGTTGCTAGGGATAATGCGCAGGGGCATGTTGCAACGAGTACAGATAGGGTGATCCAAAAGGCTTTATCGCTGTCTATGAAATACCAGGCTGTAAAGACAGTAGCCGATAAAATCAGAACGGCAGCAACAAAATATTGTGCAACTGTATCGGCAACTTTTGCTATATGAGGTTTTTCGGTAGCAGCTCGATCAAGCAAAGCCATTACCGTTGACAGTTGTGTGTTGTTGCCCAAGGCTGAAACCTGCATTTCGAATGGGCTTTCAATGTTAAGGCTGCCACTGATTACGGGGTTGCCTTTTTGTTTTGATATAGGAATGAATTCCCCGGTAATGATCGATTCATCAATGCTTGATCGGCCAGATATGATTGTACCGTCTGCTGGAATCGTGGTGCCAGGTAAAATCCGTATGGTATCGCCAACTACTAATTGAGAAACAGGAATGATGGCTTCTTGGCCTGTTGCAATATCAAGACGTGTGCATGAACGTGGTAATAGAGTGTCTAAATTGTTACCGGCTTCACCAAATCTTACGCGTGTGCGGGCTTCTAAAAATCGACCAATTAATAAGAAAAAGGTAAACATACAAACGCTATCAAAATAGACCTCTTGACCATTTGTGAATGTAGACCAAACACTGGCAATATAAGCCCCGCCAATGGCAATGGATACAGGTACATCCATAGTAAGATGCTTGGTTTTTATATCCCTCATAAAAGCGATAAAAAATGGGCGAGCACTGAATAATACTACGGGTGTTGTAATGGCTAGGCTGGCAAAGCGAAAATAGGTTTCAAACTTTTCAAATATTCCAGCCCAGTCTCCAACATAAAGCGGTAAAGCAAACATCATAGCTTGCATGGTACCAAAGGCAGCTAATACAAGGCGTCTTGATGCCAGGCGTTGTTCTTCTTCTAAATGCTGTTGAGCTTTATCGGCGGTATAAGGGTGTGCCTTAAAACCTATTTGATAGATACGAGAAATGATTTCACTTAAGGGGGTTAATGCTTGATCCCATGAAACATAAAGCCGGTGCTGGCTTAAGTTGAGGTTAACTGATGTGACGCCTTGGAATTGTTTAATTTCTTTTTCGATTAACCAGCCACATGCGGCACAAGTAATACCGTCAATAATTAGCGATATAGAATAGGAGGACGGTGTTTGTTTGTTGTTTTGGTTAGAAGCTTGAGGGTCGCATATGTCAGAAAGTACGTCTGGATTATCATATAGGGCGAGCTCTTGAGAAATAAAGCTAGGCAGATCTTCAGGTGTAAACTCAGGTGTTTCGCTTGCATCTGTTCTGTATTGATAAAATGATTCGCTTCCACTGCTGATTATAGCTTTTGCAACGGCTTCGCAGCCAACGCAGCATAAATCTCTTTCTTCATTCAATATTTTTAATTGAATGTGAATATTACCAGGAACAGGCTGGTTACAGTGAAAACAGTTTTTCATAATATATTACAGAGACAGGGTTGAGCCTTGAATAACTTCAATGCTCTTTCTTAAGCGCCACTGCTGTTCTAATGATTCAACCATTATGTAATAACGGCCATTTCCCACTTCTTCAATAAAGCCTTTAAATTCACCGTTGCCAGAATGCTGTAAAAATGAATCCCGGTCTTTTTCTTTTAGTGTTGGGTGGCTAAGTTTTAACGCCAGAGTGTTAGGAGCCACTTGACGACTATTATCGATTTTTATACTGGCATTATTGCCGTCAATAACAATCGAAAGCTTTATGTCCCATGAAGCGGCTTTTTTGTCCCATTTTAATTCTTGGTTAATGGCTAGGCCATCTTTGTAATAGTTATCGCGGACAAGAGTGTCTTTAGTTGAGGCCGCTAAAAAAATGAAAAATGAACCAACAATAACAGAGCTTAAAGGCACGCCAATTAGCATCCAAACAAAAGGTTCTTTGTACCAAGGTCGAGTATCAGTTTGCATATGCATCACAATAAAAATATGGGCGGTAGGCAGCGATTACTGCGGCTACCTTAGATGCCGTTATCCTAGCATTTCTGGGCTAGGATAACGATCGTTTTGACGGGAAGTGTTATTGACCAGCAGGGCCAATAAATCGACTTTCTTCAGACGCTTCTAGACCATCATCGCGAGTGATGATGAAGTTGATGTCTGTACGTGAATGTTTAAGTTCCCAAGGGATAGTTTTAACGTTAAGGGGCAGGGTGCCAACTTCACCTTCTTTTAGGTTGATATTGATTTTGCCAGTTAACTTGGCGCCTTCTAACCCTTCCACTCTGATAGTGAATTGATGTGAAGATTGAGCCATGTTCATGACTTTAGCGCTGTAGGTGTTTTGTACCATGCCATCACTGGTGTTGCTGTATAATGCGCCACGATCTCGTATTACATCTAGCTGTAATGGCTGGCGGTCAAATATAGCGTATGCAAATAAACCCATCATAATTATAAGGGCAACGGCATAGCCAATGAATTTGGGTCTAAATATATGAACGGGGTTTCCAGCAAGTGCGTGTTCATTAGTGTATCGAATCAGGCCTTTTGGATATTCCATTTTCTCCATTATTTCATCGCAGGCATCGATACACAAAGCACAACTGATGCACTGGTATTGCAAGCCTTCACGAATATCTATACCTACCGGACAAACTTGCACGCATAAGCTGCAGTCTACGCAGTCACCGATATCGGCTTCTTTTGGATCGACACCTTTCTTACGTGTACCTCGGCCTGAACCACGCTCTCCACGGCGTTCGTCATAAGAAACAATAAGTGTATCTTCATCAAACATAACGGCTTGAAAGCGAGCGTATGGACACATGTGAAGGCAAACTTTTTCACGTAAAAAACCAGCATTACCGTAAGTGGCCAATGTAAAAAACAAGATCCAAAAAGTTGACCAAGTATTTTCTAAGCTAAAGGTGATCAGGTCGGGTACTAGCTCTCTTACTGGGTAGAAGTACCCAACAAATCCAATGGCGGTTGCAATGGATATAAGTATCCAAATACTGTGCTTGCTTAATTTCTTTATAAATTTTTCTTTCGACATTGGAGCTTTATCAAGCTTAATGCGTTTGTTGCGATTGCCTTCAATCTTTTCTTCTACCCACATGAATATGAAAGTCCATGCAGTTTGTGGGCAGCTATAGCCACACCAAACTCGACCAGCAAGAGTAGTGATAGTAAATAATCCAAATGCCGCAATAATTAATAGAACAGCAAGTAATGCAAAGTCTTGAGGCCAAAAGGTGATTCCCCAAATATGAAACTGACGAGTGGGAAGGTCAAACCACACGGCTTGACGGCCCGCAACACTGATCCAGGGGGTAACAAAATAACCAATCATTAGCGCCCAAAGAGAAATGGTACGCATTCTATTAAATAGGCCATTTATTGCTCTAACATATAGTTTGTCAGAGTACTTCGCCGCGACACCTTCGTATTTGCCTTCAATACTTTCAGGTGTGACGTCTACTACAGGAATTTTATCGTTCATGTTTCTCATCACCGTCTAATACTGAATTTTATTAACCCAAGACATTTTGACTTAACTATCTTGTTATTTTAGCTAAAAATAGAGGCTTTACTTATTGAATAGCAAAAGAGTGCTATTTATTTTTTATTGGAGCCGGTTAATTCATTCAAGATTTAATTCATTAGCGGTAAGTGTAAAACATTAGGTACTTCTAATAAACACAAAAAAAGCGGCTAAAAGCCGCTTTCTTATGATTCATTGAGCTAACTCAATAGTTAGCGAATGAATTACTTTTTAGATAGAGAGTAAACGTAGCCAGAAAGTACGTGTACCTTGTCTTCACCTAAAATTTCTTTCCAAGCTGGCATAACACCTGCGCGGCCATGTTCAATGGTAAATTCTATTTGCTTCTGAGATCCACCGTATAACCAAATATTATCGGTTAGGTTCGGAGCACCAAGCATTTGCATGCCTTTAGCATCGCCACCGTGACACGCAGAACATGCTTGGGCAAATAAAGGCTTACCTTTAGAAGCATCACCAGAGCCTTCACGACCAGAAAGTGACAGTACGAAAGAAGCAATGTCTTTACGTTCAGTCTCAGTCATATCAGGCTTCAAGCCATTTGCTGGCATGGCGCCATTACGGCCAAATGTGATTGTGTGTTTAATTGCATCAGCGCTTCCGCCGTACAACCAATCATTATCTGTAAGGTTTGGAAAGCCTACAGAGCCGCTAGCAGTTGAACCGTGGCAAAGTGCGCAGTTAGAAGCAAAGATGCGTTGGCCAGTTGCCAATGCTTCTTCGTTTGTAGCTAGCTCTTCAACCGTCATTGCATTTAGCTTGGCGTAATACGGAGCGTATTTTTCTTCAGCTTTTGCAACTTCTTCTTCCCATTGACCGTAAGAACTCCAGTCGCGGAAGCCAGTCCAGTCGCCCACACCAAAATACAGGATGTAAGCAAAACCATAAATGATGGTTGACCAGAAAAACGTGTTCCACCATTTAGGCAGAGGGTTGTCTAGTTCGTAAATACCATCAAATGAGTGGCCCGTTGTTTGATCTGTTTCTTCATCGAATTTTTGACCGCGTTTAGTCAATGTTAGCAATATGCCACACGCAATCATGGTTCCGATAACAATGGCACTTACCCAAACGTGCCAAAATGTTGATAGTTCAGTCATTGTCTTTCTTCTCCAAAGATGATGAACGTTGCGCGATATCGCCATCGGTGAAAATGATGTCGCCATCATCTTCAAAGCGACCCTTGCGGCTTGAGCTGTAAGCCCAAGCGATGATTCCAATAAAGGCGATTAAGGCAAAAATTGTTCCTAAACCGCGCACGTCATTAATATCCATTCTACTTATCGCTTGTTAGTAATCACGGTACCCAGCTGCTGAAGGTAAGCAACTAGAGCATCAATTTCACGAACACCGTCGGTCGTGGCTTTAGCATTGGCGATTTGCTCGTCAGTGTAAGGCACGCCTACATGACGAAGAGCGGTCATTTTCTTAGGAGTATCACGTCCGTCAACCTTGTCTTCAAACAACCAAGGGAATGAAGGCATGTTTGAACTAGGAACAACGTCACGAGGATTATACAAGTGAGCGCGGTGCCAATCGTCAGAATAACGCTGACCTACACGAGCCAAATCAGGACCAGTACGTTTTGAACCCCAAAGGAAAGGGTGTTCATATACGTGTTCGCCTGCTAGCGAGTAGTGGCCATAACGTTCAGTTTCTGCACGGAAAGGGCGGATCATTTGTGTGTGGCACACATGACAACCTTCACGGATGTAAATGTCTCTACCTTCAAGTTCAACCGCTTTTAAAGGTTCTAGGCCTTCAATAGGTTCAGTTGTAGACTTCAAGAAGAATAAAGGAACAATTTCTGCTAACGCGCCCCAACTGATCGCTACAACGATCAAAACAATCATTAGGGGGAGGTTTTTTTCAATAATATCGTGTTTCATTTGCCTCTCCTTAAGCTTGAGCTGTGTTGTTGGCAGCGGTTTGTTCGTCAGCGCTTACGCTGCGAACCGTTTTATATGTGTTGTACGCCATTAGCAGCATGCCAGATAAGAAGATTGCACCACCTAGGGCACGAATCGCATAACCAGGGTATGAAGCTTCTAATGATTCAACAAAGCTGTAGGTCAACGTACCGTCAGCGTTAACTGCGCGCCACATTAGACCTTGCATGATGCCGTTAACCCACATAGCCGCGATGTATAGAACAGTACCGATAGTCGCTAACCAGAAGTGAATATTGATCAATTTGATTGAGTACATATCACCTTGTTTCTTACCTAGTACAACAGGAAGCATGTTGTAGATAGCACCAATTGATACCATTGCAACCCAGCCTAAAGCACCTGAGTGTACGTGGCCGATAGTCCAATCTGTGTTATGCGATAATGCATTAACTGTTTTAATTGCCATCATAGGTCCTTCGAAGGTAGACATACCGTAGAAAGACAAAGAAACAACCAAGAAACGTAAGATAGGATCGGTGCGAAGCTTATGCCAAGCGCCAGAAAGGGTCATCATACCGTTGATCATACCACCCCAAGAAGGAGCAAGAAGGATCAAAGACATTACCATGCCTGCAGACTGAGCCCAGTCTGGAAGTGCAGAATAATGAAGGTGGTGAGCGCCAGCCCATACGTAAATAGAGATTAAAGACCAAAAGTGAACGATCGATAAACGGTAAGAATAAACAGGGCGTTCAGCTTGCTTAGGTACAAAGTAATACATGATCCCAAGGAAACCAGCTGTTAGGAAGAAGCCAACTGCATTATGTCCGTACCACCATTGAACCATCGCATCAATCGTACCTGCATAGATAGAGTAGGATTTAAACATGGTTACAGGGATAGCAAGGCTATTGATAATGTGCAGAACGGCGATGGTGATAATGAAAGCACCAAAGAACCAGTTAGCTACATATATGTGTGGTTGAGATCGTTTTGCAATGGTTCCAAAAAACACGATTGCGTAACACACCCAAACGATGGTGATCAAAATATCGATCGGCCATTCTAGTTCAGCGTATTCTTTAGTAGATGTTAAGCCTAAAGGTAGAGTGATAGCTGCTGCAACAATAACAGCCTGCCAACCCCAAAAGGTGAACATCGCAAGAGAATCAGAAAATATACGAGTTTGACAGGTGCGTTGTACGACGTAGTAAGACGAAGCAAATAAGGCGCAACCGCCGAATGCAAATATTACAGCATTTGTATGTAGGGGGCGCAAACGAGAGAACGTAAGATACGGTATATCAAAGTTCAGTTCAGGCCAGACAAGTTGAGAAGCAATTAGTACGCCGACAGACATACCAACTATTCCCCAGACTACAGTCATGATGGCAAAGTATTTTACCACCTTATAGTTATAGGTTAGTTGCTCAGTAGCAGTGCTCATGTTTCAAGTTCCATTAGCAGCAAGTTAGAAAATCGGCGCAATTATCATGAATGGGGAGTGGAATTGCAAGGAAACGCACTGATACACATCAACCTTTTTTCATACTTAACAATAAGTTAGGTATCTAAACCGTCAAATTTAGCCGTAAGCAATATTACGTTAGTGACAATTACTAGGGCTGACGCATATCAAGGTTTCATTACTCCCTCGAATAACATGACGTTATAACTGCATAAATTACTTATATGTAGGTAAGTTAATTTAATCGTCTGATTACTAAGCGTAGCAGCTTTTTGGCGGCTGTTTGATTAATGTTCGATTGGTATTTGGGCTCGGTACAAGTAAACTAGCGGCGCTTAATGTCTGAGAAGTTCTATGAATATCCTTTATGATGGCCCCGCAGATGGTCCCTTGTGTATTTTTGCCCATGGGGCAGGCGCCCCAATGGATAGTGATTTCATGGAAATGTTTGCCAAGGGGTTGGGCGATAAAGGGGTTCGGGTTGCTCGCTTTGAGTTTCCTTATATGCAAGAGCGCAGAAATATTGGTAAAAAGCGCCCACCAAATCGTCAGCCAGAATTAATAGCCTGTTTTGATCAGGTATTGAGTTTGTTAGGTAGGCCCGCGGTTTTAGTTGGCAAATCAATGGGGGGGAGGATGGCCAGTATTGTAGCATCATCTTTCAATGCGGAGTCTTCTGTTGAGGTATTAACCGTTAACCCCCTTGTTAAAGGTGTGTGCGCTGTGGGATATCCGTTTCACCCCCAAGGAAAACCAGAAAAATTAAGAATTGATCATCTGGGTGATATTGGCGTACCCATGTCAGTCATTCAGGGCACAAGAGATGCGCTTGGCAGTCAAGAGTGCGTAACGGCTTTATTTGCCGAACAAAGAATACCGCTTTCTATGTCGATGCTGTGGTTAGAAGACGGTGATCATGACTTAAAGCCAAGAAAGAAAAGTGGATTAACACATCAGCAACATATCAATGAAGCCATCGAATATTGTGCTTCATTTATCAAGTTTTGCTTGTCAGATAGAAAAGCATTAATCAATACCCAAGCAGGCCTTTAATTAGGCGGCTCCATATAAATATATTATGTGATGCTCACTTGTTTAAGTTGCATCAAAACATTGGATAAAAACACCTTATGGCCATCACTCAATTAGTCTTATTATGCAGACAAGGCTTTGAAGCTGAAACAGCGGCAGAAATACAAGACGTAGCCACAGATGCAGGTTGCTTTGGTTATTGTAAAACCAAAACCGATCAAGGTTGGGTAAGTTACGTTGCAGAAGATCACCAGCTAAAACAGGTGATTGAGCATGTACGCTTCAGAAACTTAATTTTTGCTCGTCAATGGTTCGTGACGGGTGATGTCGTCGAATTAAGTCCTCATGATCGCGTTACAGATGTTCTTCAAAATATGGAAGGACTGCCTCATTGTGGTGAACTTGAAATTGTCCACGCAGATACCAATGAAGGCAAAGAGTTAAGTCGTTTGTGTCGTAGTTTAACCGCTCCTTTGGCGGCAACGTTACGTAAAAAAAATAAGCTGACAGCTAAGCGAAATAATAAAATACCTCGCATGATGATGTTGATGCTAGATGGTCATCAGGCTTTGATCGGATATCACTTTACAAATAATGCAGATAAATTACCTGATGGCATAATGCACTTAAAATCTCCGAAGGATGCACCCAGCCGATCTACTCTTAAGTTAGAAGAAGCTTGGCACTGGTTTATCCCTAAGCGCCAATGGGGTGAACGATTGGGAGCTGGAATGCGAGCGGTTGACCTAGGGGCTGCACCAGGTGGCTGGACTTGGCAATTAGTTAAACGAAATATGATGGTAGACTCGGTTGATAATGGCCCGATGAAAGGAGATCTAATGGAAACAGGTCAGGTGACTCATCATACTGAAGATGGTTTCCGGTTCTCGCCTAGTAAAAAAGTTCACTGGATGGTGTGTGATATGGCAGAAAGCCCAATGAAGGTTGCAGAGCGTATGGCCCATTGGATTGTTAATGACTGGTGTGCTGAATCCATTTTCAATTTAAAGCTGCCTATGAAAAAACGCTATCATGAAGTGCGTGCATGCTTTGAGTTAATGGAGCAGAAATTCCTAGATGCAGGTATTGAAGTCGACATGTCTGGTAAACATCTTTATCACGATCGTGAAGAGATTACTTGTCACTTACGTCGTCGCTATTAATTCTTAAATATATGTTATTAATATTCACAGCCTAGTGAATATTGATTCAATGTGGCATCTGTCACATTGAATCAACAGCTTGATACTTTCGGTCAAGTTCCTATCTGTTAGATCTATACAGTAAACCTAATACATTTGGTGCAAATCTTTGTGCCTATATTGCCCTTGAACAATTTTAATTATAATTAGGGGTAGTGATTAATTATTAGCGATCGCTTATTTAACCATTAAATAAATGCAGCGCTGTACTTATAGGTTTTAATCATGTCAGCGGTAGAGAAAATGTTAGATCTAAGTGTCGAAAGCTTGATCGAGCAAGCAGGAAGTACGCAAGCACAATTACCAGTGGATCAATTACGTTTATTAAAAGACGTGCCTTTAATTGACTTGAAAGGCGGTAAGTATGGTAAAGGCGAAATTATAGCTGAAATGGATATCCATCCGGATCTTTGGTTTTTTAAATGCCACTTCCCAGGCGATCCGATTATGCCGGGTTGTTTAGGTTTAGAAGGACTTTGGCAAACTGTTGGTTTGTTTCTATTTTTTCAGGGAATTGATGGAAAAGTAAGGGCGCTTGGTGTAGGTGAGTTGAAATTAAGCGGTGAGGTTTTACCCACGGTTAAAAAGCTTCAGTTTCATGTGCATATCAAAAAATTAATGAAACGCAATTGTTCGGTTGCTTTGGCTGATGGTGAAGTGCGAGCAGATGGCGAACTTATTTATACGGCTAAGAGTATTAAGGTTGGTATTTTTCCTACTGAAGCAGCCCCTGTAATTGAAGAAGTTACGCTATGAATCGGGTAGCGGTGGTAGGTGTTGGTTTGGTTTCTAGTTTAGGGAACGACTGGGATACTGTTTCATCTTCTTTAAAAGAAGGAAAGAGTGGTATCGCCACCAATCAAAGCTTTATTGATAAAGGTTTACGTTCTCACATAAGCGGTGTTGTGCATTCAGAGCGAGCAAATACAATCGATAAAAAACTCGCGCGGTTTATGGGTGATGGTAGTAAGTGGGCGCATGTGGCAATGGAGGATGCTGTCGCTCAATCAGGTTTGTCGCAAGAGCAACTTAGCAGTGAAGAAACGGCTTTGATTGTAGGGGCGGGAGGTATCGCATCCGATGACTTACTAGATGCTGTTGAAGTACTAGAAACAAAAGGTGTTAAGCGTGTTGGGCCTTATCGAGTGACGCGTGAAATGGGCAGTTCGGTGTCAGCAACGCTGGCAACAGCATTCAAAATAAAAGGTCCTAGTTTTTCAATTTCTTCTGCGTGTGCAACGGGCGCTCATTGTGTCGGTACAGGCTATCAGCAAATAAAAATGGGTTTACAAAAAACGGTTGTAGCAGGTGGTGTTGATCAGCTTCATTGGTCTTTTGCTATGCAGTTTGATGGTATGGGGGCGTTGTCGACCAAGTATAACGATCATCCAGAGAAGGCGTCGCGACCATACGATCTTGATCGAGATGGATTTGTGATTAGTGGTGGTGCGGGTATTGTGATTTTAGAGAACTGGAATCATGCAAAGGCCCGCGGTGCAAATATTTTGGGCGAAGTGATTGGTTATTCAGCTACATCAGATGGCGACAATATGGTTGCACCAAACGGTATTGGCGCAGAACGGGCCATGACATTGGCACTGAAAGATGCTGATCTTAAAACGGTTGATTACATTAATACTCATGGTACCAGTACACCAGTGGGTGATCTAGCTGAGCTTGAAGCCATTAATCGTGTATTTAAAAAGAATCCTCCCGTCATTAGTTCAACTAAATCCTTGTCTGGTCATGGGCTTGGCGCGGCAGGTGCCCACGAAATGATTTTTAGTTTAATAATGATGAAAGAAAATTTTATAGCTGCTTCTGCGAATCTTACAACGCCAGATGGCGTTGCCCAAGATCTTCCAATATTGAAAGAAATGAAAAAACAAAAACTGAATACTGTTTTAAGTAACAGCTTTGGATTTGGTGGAACCAATGCCTGTTTGGTGTTTAAAGCAGTTTAATAATTGATAGCTGGAGTCGGTAATATGTACAAAGCAAGAATCAAAAGTAATATTTGCACCAACTCTCATCCGGTGGGTTGTTACTACCATGTATATGAGCAAATATTAAAGGCAAAAGAAAAAAAGCAAGAGCAAGGCTTAAACCTAGATAAGGGGATTGCTTTAGTGGTTGGATCAAGCTCTGGTCTTGGTTTGGCTAGTCGGATTGCACTGACCTTTGGTTCTGGTATGGATACAATTGGTGTGTATTACGAGCGTGCTGCACAAGCTCATAAAATGGGCACGGCTGGTTGGTATAATAACCAAGCATTCGAATACTACGCTCGTCGTGCAGATAGATTAGCCATTAGCTCAAATCAAGATGCCTATCAAAAAAATGCAAAAGATTGGGTCATTCAAAAATTACAGCAGCAAGAAAAAAAGATAGAAGTGTTGGTTTATAGTCTTGCCGCACCACGTAGAAGTGTGGAGGGAGTGGGTGAGTTTCGAAGTGTCATTAAACCGATTAACAGTAATTTTAAGGGGCAGGCATTAGATCCGTTTAAAGCCACGCTAAGAGATATTGAAATTGAAGCAGCTACACAAGAAGAAGTGGATGCAACGGTTAAAGTGATGGGCGGCGAAGATTGGCAGGAGTGGGTGAATCGCCTTAAGCAAGCAGGTGTGCTGGCTGATAATTTTAAAACCGTGGCATATAGTTATTTAGGCCCTGATCATACTCAAGTTATATATGGCGATGGAACATTGGGTAAGGCTAAGTCGCACCTTCATGAAACAGCTATAGCATTAGATCAAAGCTTAAAATCTATAAATGGTCATGCACATATAGGATTGTTTCCAGCTTTAGTAACGCCTTCTAGTTCAGTTATTCCTAGTATGCCCTTGTATATATCTATCTTGCATCAGCTTCAGAGAAAAGCGGGTACATTTGAAATGACGGTTGAGCAAGTAATGAGGTTGTTTAAAACTAAGATATATGATGATTCTCAAAGCAAGGAAATAAAGCTTCGTGTCGATAATTTTGAACGCGATGAAGCCTTACAAAAAGAGCTTAGCTCAATTATTAATAAAGTTGACCAAGATAACTTAACCGATCTAGTTGATCTGGACGGATTTACAAAAGCATTTCTTCAGCAGTTTGGTTTTGGTTATGACTTTATTAACTATAGCGAAAAACCAGACCCATTAACGCCCCCCTCTATACATGACTTTTCAGATTTAAATTTTAAAAAAGCCGGTTAAATAATAAATTAATAAACCCTGATTTAATAAAGGAATAGAACATGAAAGAAATATTTGAAAAAGTAGCCAAGATTGTAGCCGAACAACTAAGTGTTGAATTGAGTGAAGTTAAATTGGAATCGAAATTTGTAGAAGATCTAGGGGCCGATTCACTGGATACAGTTGAATTGCTAATGGCGCTTGAGGAATCATTTGATTGTGAAATTGATGAAGCAGTCGCATCTTCATTGCTCAGTGTTCAAGATATCATTAGCTATATAAAAGAATTAGAAGTGGCTTAAATCCCCGCTTACCTTATCGACTTTGCCAGCGGTGTACGGGATTGAGGCGTTATTAATACGTTGATATCTTCGCTGGCCAAGTTGATTGAAGGCTATTGCACATTATGTGAATAAGTATGAATATTTATCTTGGAAGCTCGAAGTAAAAGTGGCTGCTGGTTTTTTTATTCGCTAGAGTAGCATCTTCATACGCTAGATTACCTAAATGAGCATTGATGATTCTTAGGCAAATAGATAACCCTAATCCATGACTACTTTCCCCAGCAGTTGTTTGATTACTTAGGCTTTGAAATGGCTTAAATAAGTTGTTTTTTTCGTTTTCAGGAATGCCATCTCCAGCATCAATAAAGCTAACGCGAATTTTGGTTGATTCTTTTTTTATTAAAATCTTAATGTCATTTTTTTCGTGTGAATACTTAATAGCATTGCTTAATAGGTTGTCTATTACTTGGCCAATTCTAGAAGGGTCAGCCTCAATCATTGTTGTATCAGGTATATCTGTAATGATATTTAGCTGTTTCTTTTCAGCGCTCGCTTTGAATAGTTCTATTCGGTCCTTTACATGATCAGATAGGTTGAAGGTCATTTTGTGAAGTTGCAGCATTCCCATTTCAATGGCGCTAATATCCAGTAAGTCCTCTAATAGTGATTGCATACTGGCGGTACTGCGATGCAGCATGTTAATGATAGGCTCAATATTTGGATTGTTAGGTGCAAATTTTTCAATGCGTTTGCACGCATGTTGTATGAAATTTAATGGATTTCTTAAATCGTGAGCTGCCATGCCAAGGATTCTGTTTTTTTCTTCGTTTGCTCGCTGATAGCCTTGAACCTGTTCTATGTAGTCGGCTCTGTGATTTATGCGGTTTGTGAATTCCTCCGAATTAAATGGACGCATTATGAAATCATTAGCGCCACATTTTAAAAAGAACGTAGCTGTATCATTTCCCCCTTTGCTCGATACACCTATTATTTGAATCAGTGGGTCACTGTTACTGGCTCTAATGTCTCGACACACATCGTGGCCTAATCTGCCGGGTAAGAATTCATCCAAAATAATGATGTCAGGAGACTGATCTAGCTGGTTCATGCAGCTAACTGAGTCTTCAGCTTCAATTACTTGGAATCCCTGAGTACTTAATATAGAGCACAGAATTTTTCTAGCGCTTTTACTGTCATCTACGACTAGTACTTTTAATTGATTGTTTGCAAGTACTCTATTAATAAGCCAGCCAACATAGCGAACACCAGTGCTCGCTGTTTTGAATACATAATCAACTAAATTATCATGTACAAAATCGGCCTTTAATCGTGTGTCGGATTGACCAGTGAAAATGATAGAGGGCAGTTTGAATGTGTTTGTGAGTTTTACCGCGGCTCCTTGCTCACTGTCCGGAAGCTGCAAGTCAACAGTGGCAATAAAATACAGGCCAGGCTGTTTTTCAAGTAAGTGCTGGGCTTCAGCTAAATTGTAGGCAATATCGCTTTGAATTTCATACTTAATACGTAATTCGGTTTGGATTGCGCTAGATAGCGATTTAGCATCTTCAATTATTAGAACCTTGTTACCCATGAGCGCCCATTAGTCTGAGTAGGGATAAACTGCTTAATAAATAAAGTCTAGACGGTTTTTTCAATAATTTATTTTTCAGGCTTGTTTATTTTGAAGGTTTGGTGATGTCATGAAGGCGTTGTTTTACGGTATTCGGCAGGGGTTTTACCAGTCCAGCGTTTAAATGCACGGGTAAAAGCACTTAGCTCTGAAAAGCCTAAATCGTAGGCGATCACAGTAAGAGGGGTTTGGGTTTGTAGTAACAGCTGAAATGCCTTGTTTTGCTTAACCTCATCAACCAGATCACTGTAAGAGGCATCATCGTTTTTAAGTTTGCGATATAACGTTTGGCGACTCATATTCAGTAACTTTGCAGCTTGCTCTGCATCAAATTGGTTGTCGCTGATGTTGTCTTCGATAATGCGCCTTACTTTAGCGCTGACTTTTCGCTTAAATAATCGAGACAAAATATGATTGGCGTAGTTTAGTGTGGCACGACCTGTGTGCGGGTTACGCCTTTTAGGTTTTAATCCAAGCATGTTGCGATCAAAGCGAAGCTCGCAGTATGGCTGATCAAATTTTATAGGGCAGGGAAAGTGATCTTGATATTTCTCTGCGTATTCGGGAGCTGAATGTTGAAATGAAACAGACCTGAATTTAGCAAGGGGGCCGATGGAGTAGGTGGTCCGCTTAACAACAATGCCAAGGGTGCGCTCCATATCGGCTATGTTGTAATGCTTTTGGTCAAAATATTGAAAGCGCAAAACAGCTTCATCGCCTTCCTGTATAAATTTAAGGTCAATGGATTCATTAACCACGCTAAATAGACGCACGTAGTGTGTAAGGCCCTCGCCCAGAGTGGCACTGTTATAAACGACATGAGCAACCAGACCTAGATCTTCAAATGTATCGTGTTCGACCATGGTTAGCCCAAGTGCTGGATCGTTGCTTTTAGTTTGGGCTAGGTGCCATATTTTCTCGTACAAACTAATGGGTAGGCGTTGCTCTTCTTCGGTTAAAAGTGACTCTTCTACAGCCAGTTCTTTCGCCAGTACTTTGGTGGGCATGTTAAATGTTTGAAAGAAATCAATAAGAGCGCGAGCGGATGCTATTCCGACAGTTGGCTCAGGTGATTGACGCATGATATTGATTCCATTTTTAGCCATAATTAGTGCGCTAAAATTAAGTAGAAAATAGGGGGCAAATCATAAGAAAAATAGCCTGGATTGAACAGGCTATTCTTGTAAATAAAGTGAATAATATGAATTTAAAAGGGTTAGCTTGCTTCAAAAATGGTAATTCTCTCTGGTTCTTCTAAAAGAGGCGCTATTGTCGAGATTGCTAGCTTACGTTCAGCGGAGGAGTGCCAAACATCCCATGCAGCTAAAGAGCTCCAGTTTGTAATGATAACCTTATGATTCTTCTTGTTTACATCACTTAAGGATTCACTTGATATATATCCAGGGGCTTCTAATACAGCTTTAAGTGTATCGCGAACAGCATCTTTATAGTTTGGCTCCAGTCCAAGTGCAATAGTGCGTTCAATTATAACTTTAATCATCTCTTTCCCTTATTTAAATTGTAGTTAGCACTCAAATTGCCTAACAATAGAGATAGTGCTTTTGGTCTAAAAAATCAAGGGTGATAATAATATGAGGCTTGATATTTCTTAAGATAGGCCAAATCCTATTGAAATATGGGGAAAAGCTCGGTTTACATTGAACAAATAGCCAACAAACGGTACCCTGCGCCCCAAATTAAATTATGTCCATTTGGTAGGAAATACACTTGATCTCAACGGCTAATATAACCATGCAATTTGGGGACAAACCCCTTTTTGAAGATATCTCAATCAAATTTGGGGAAGGCAATCGTTACGGCTTAATTGGCGCAAACGGCTGTGGTAAATCAACATTTATGAAGATTCTAAGTGGTGAGCTAGAGCAAACAGCTGGCACCGTGAGTCTTGATTCAAATGAACGCATGGCAAAGCTGAACCAGGATCAGTTTGCATACGAAGAATACAGTGTGGTTGATACTGTGTTAATGGGCCATGCAGAGCTTTGGAGAGTTAAGGCTGAGCGTGATGCCATTTACGCCAACCCTGATATGACTGAAGAAGACGGCATGCGTGTTGCCGATCTAGAAACAGATTTTGCTGAAATGGACGGCTACAGCGCAGAATCTAGAGCTGGTGAGTTGTTGTTAGGCTTAGATATCCCAATCGAACAGCATTACGGCTTAATGAGCGCGGTATCTCCTGGCTGGAAACTACGAGTTCTATTGGCGCAGGTACTATTCTCTGAACCAGATATCATGCTTTTAGATGAACCAACCAACAACTTGGATATTAATGCCATTCGTTGGTTAGAAGAAGTGCTAAACGAACGTAACTGCACCATGATCATTATTTCGCACGATCGCCACTTCTTAAACTCTGTTTGTACGCATATGGCCGATTTAGATTACGGTGAATTGCGAGTGTTCCCAGGAACATATGATGAATACATGACAGCAGCGACTCAGGTTCGTGAGCGCATGTTGGCTAATAATGCTAAAAAACAAGCTCAAATTTCCGAACTAAAAACCTTTGTAAGCCGATTCAGCGCTAACGCATCAAAAGCTAAGCAGGCAACTTCGCGTGCTAAGCAACTTGATAAAATTAAGCTAGATGAAGTGAAAGCGTCTTCTCGTCAAACGCCGTATATTCGTTTTGAGCAAGAGAAAAAATTATTCCGTAATGCGTTAATTATGGAAAATTTCTCGCAAGGCTATGATGAAAAAATCTTATTTAAAGATGTAAACCTAATGGTTGAAGTGGGTGAGCGCATAGCGATCATTGGCCAAAACGGCATCGGTAAAACCACTTTACTGCATACTCTAGCGGGTAAAATGGAACAAAATTCAGGCATTGTTAAGTGGTCTGAAAATGCAAATATTGGTTACTACGCTCAGAATCATTCAAGTGATTTTGAAGAAGACCTTAATTTGTACGATTGGATGGATCAGTGGAAAAACGAAGGGGATGACGAGCAAGTGGTTCGTGGTCAACTGGGTCGTATGTTATTCAGCGCAAGCGATATCAAAAAATCGGTTAAAGTGATCAGTGGTGGTGAGCAGGGTAGAATGTTGTTTGGTAAATTGATGATGCAATTTCCAAATATTTTATTACTTGATGAGCCAACTAACCACATGGATATGGAATCCATTGAATCGTTGAACTTAGCGTTAGAAAACTACGAAGGTACATTGTTATTCGTATCTCACGATCGTCAATTCGTAAGCTCAATCGCAACGCGTATTATTGAAGTGACAGAAGAAGGTCTTGTTGATTTCCACGGTACGTACGAAGACTACTTAAAGTCTCAAGAGTAACTATCTATATCAGTGCTAAAAAACCGAGTCTTTGACTCGGTTTTTTTATGGGTGACTGATACAAATTATAAAAAGTAAGGATTTAAAAATCATAAAATGGCGATAATGTATTAAGGCAGCCACTCTATAGTGAGTAATTAAATCACCATTAAAAAAGCCGAATCACAGATTCGGCTTTTTTGTGTTTCAGGGCGGGACACAAGTTCTAGAAAACTATTTTTTTCTAGGCTTGAAAGGGGCGCTACCATCGCTGATGACTTTAGGCGGAGTTGGCTTTTTACGTTTAATTTTAATGCCAGTTTCTTCGTCTGTAATCTTTGTACCTGGTTTAACCGGTTTATTAGACGGGTCTTTAGAAGGTTTTTTACCTGAAGGCTTTTTAGGTGCTATCTTTGCAGACTTTTTCGCATCTTTCTTTTTGTGTGTTTTTTTGCCGGCAGATTTACCATTGCCTTTTAAGCTTTTAGGCCCTTTATAAGAACCTTCTAGTTCTTTAATTTTACGGGTGGCCATTTCTACTTTTAAATAGCGTTCAATAGAAGAGGTTAAATTCCATTCTGTTGTGTCTACTAAAGAAATGGCTAGGCCATTTGATTCTGCGCGGCCAGTTCGACCGATACGATGTACGTAATCATCGCCGCTACGTGGGATATCAAAGTTAACCACTAAATCGATTTTTTTCACGTCTAGACCACGAGCAGCCACATCGGTAGCAACTAATACTTCAGCAGTACCTTGTTGCATGCGTTGCATAACAAAGTTGCGTTCGTCTTGAGTCATGTCGCCATGAAGAACGGCAGCATTAATCGAGTGATATTCTAGAAAGTGAAACAGGCTTTCAGTTTTAACCTTGGTATTGGTGAAAATAATAGCTTGTCTGAATTCTTCTTTTGATAGGATCCAAGTTAATAAACGTTGTTTGTGCTTATCATCGTCGGCCAATATCTTTTGTTGAGTAATATTGCTGTGTTCACCACGAAAGCTATCTACCACAATATTAACAGCATCTGTTAATACCGAATCCATTACATGTTTAATGCCCTGTTTTTTCAGTGTGGCTGAGAACAACATGGTTTGATGGTCAGGATTACATTGATCAGCAATGCTGATAACTTCATCTGCGAAGCCCATATCTAGCATGCGGTCGGCTTCATCTAATACTAGCATTTCAACATCTGACATTAGATCTGACGATTTTTGTAGGTGTTCAATTAAGCGCCCAGGTGTAGCAATAATGATTTCAGGGTTCTTACGGAACATGGCAGTTTGATACTTGTACTCTGCGCCACCGGTAATACAGGCTGCTTGAACTTTGGTAAATTTAGCCAATGCTTCGCATTGCTTTAAAAGCTGGCGAGCCAGCTCTCGGGTGGGTACCAGCACTAATGCACGTGTTTTAGAGTTTGGGGCAGGCTCTGACAATATGCGTTGTAGAATAGGCAGCAAAAAGGCGGCGCTTTTACCGCTGCCTGTTTGAGCGCAAACCATAAGGTCTTTGCCCGACATAGCAACTGGCAGTGCTTTTTCTTGTACCGCTGTTGGTTTAGCGAATGAAAGTGCATCTAACGCTTTTGTAAGCGGTGATTTAAAATCGAACTGTTTAAACAAGGCCGTTACCTAGAAGAAATTTTGTTGGATTTTAACAGAAGTAGCGCCTAAATAGACGCTTTATTTCATATATAAGCCATTAATCGAATGATAGGCTTTTGTGGGTTCAAAGCCTATTTCATGTCTTTTTCAAGGTCTCTGTAAGCAGCCTCAGCTTTTTGTTTGGCGCGGTCTGCTGCAACTTGGCCATCGTTTTTTACAGATTCAGGCATGCTTTGGCAGCCTACAAGAAAGGTCAGTGTTAATAATGCTGCAAAAATTCTCATGTACATTCCTTTTTATTTTCAGTTAAGGGGTTATCTTGAAACAAATACTGCCACGTCCTTTAGATTAGAGTCTTATATATAGAATGTAAATCGAAGTTAAAACTCTAATAAATACGTGTAAACACAGCATTTTAAGCTTAATCCAAGACTCTAAGTACTTGATATGGTAAAACAAAACCAGAAAGAGCGCGGTTAATCATCTATATGATGCGCGATGAAAGTGATAACGGAACTCAAGAATGAACGAAACAAAATTAGTATTAACCCTAAGTTGCCACGATCGACACGGCATAGTAGCCGATGTGACCACGCTACTTGCAGCTCATAATTACAATATTAGTGAATCTTCTCAATATGAAGATAAGCAAGAAAAGCGTTTTTTTATGCGCACTGAAATATCCCCTGTAAATAGTGATGCCACTTCGTTTGATGGCCTCAAAGCCGCATTTTCTGAAATTGCTCAAAAAGATTCAATGGATTGGGTGTTAAAAGACCTAAGCATTCGGCCCAAAGTGGTTCTAGCAGTCTCTCAATGGGGCCACTGTTTAAACACCTTGCTGCATAAGTGGAAAGAAGGTTCGCTTCCTATTGATATTGTTGCGGTGGTTTCTAACCATAATGATATGCGGGATTTAGTCGAGTGGTATAACGTGCCTTATCATTATTTACCTGTCACCAAAGAAACCAAGACGCAGCAAGAAGCGCAGATCTTGGGTGTGGTGAATGATTCGAATGCCGACCTATTGGTATTAGCGCGATACATGCAAATTCTGTCAGATGATTTGTGTAAACAATTAAGTGGTCGAGCCATTAATATTCATCATTCATTTTTACCCGGGTTTAAAGGGGCAAAACCTTATCATCAAGCCTACGACAGGGGCGTTAAGTTGATTGGGGCAACGGCTCACTTTGTAACAGCGAATCTAGATGAAGGACCAATCATAGAGCAAGAAGTTGAACGCGTATCTCATACAAATTCCCCAGAAGAAATGGTAGAAATAGGGCATGACATAGAAAGTGTGGTGCTTTACCGAGCGGTACGCTGGCATGCAGAACGCCGTATCTTATTAAATGGCAATAAAACCATTGTATTTAGGCGTTAGGTTTAGAAATAATATTGATGCTTGAACCAACTCGCTTGCTGCAATGGCAAGCGATATTTTTGTTACAGAACCTAGCAACTGTTTTTTGCTCCTTATTCATTTCACCTGACCAGTAATTCTTAATGTCTTGTTTTTCTTTAAGCTGTTGATTTATATAGTCTTTTGTTGTTTTAGATTGATTTAATTAAGTGGCTATAAGCTTGCTATATTGGCAATCTGAACGATACTTTATGTAATTACGCCTATCGGTTCGAGTTTATATAAATGGATAAAATTCTCTTGAAAGCAGTATTGGTTTTAAGCCTTTTTATCATAGGAGGCTGTGATCTATTGCCCGAAGATGAAGAGCTAAGCTCACCGCTGGGATTAGTGAATAAGGGCATCATGTCAAACGCCGAGGTAAACGCATATCGAGCCGATACATTGGAATTTGTTAAGCAGTCTTATACGCGTTCGGACGGTACCTTTTCATTAAGTAATATTGAATACCAAGGGGCGCTCTATTTAGAGGTAACAACAACCTCTCAAACATTGGCAACGTGCGATTCGGTAACAGGTTGTGAAGGGTTTGCCTCAGGCTTAAAACTTCCTGGGGAGTTTGATAGTAACTTAGATGGTTTGGTGGATTTTGGAGATATACGTTATTACAACAATACAGGATTTTTATTAACGGCTTTTATAAAAGGAATGTCATCGGAATCTAATAATAATGATGGAACTCAATTTGGTGAGTTTAGCATTACGCCATTAACTCATATTGCTGCTCAAAAAATTAAACAAATAATCGAAGTAAATGGTGAAGTAACCGAAAGTGAGATAGACCTTAGGAATGCTCAGGTGGCTGAAATGTTTGGTCTTTCTGGTGTTGATATAACCCGAACTGTGCCACCAGATGTGACAGATACCAATAAAATGAGTACTGCTTCAGATAAGCAAAAGATGTATTCAGCGTTGAATGGTGCCGTGGCCTCGGCTGCTGAATCCAGTAGTCAAACCTTGGTCGAAATTCTAAATGAATTAACAGATTCATTTCTAAATCATGACGGCATAGTAGGTAATAGCGCTGATCCGGATAAAATCACTTTGGCAAAGCTAATGGCTTTGGCTTATGATATTGCCAATAAAGTTGAGACGGATCTTAATGTTGAAATGAGCTTGGTTCAGCAAAAAATAACCGAACAAGAGAATATCAATAATGCGTTAAATCTTGAAGAGTATTCTGAATTGTCAGAAAACCCACAGTTTATATTGGATACAGATTTTGATGGGTTGAGTGATGATGAGGAGCTGAATTACGGTACATATATATATAATCCTGATAGTGACGGTGATGGTCTACCTGATGGTTGGGAAGTTAAGTATGGTTATGATCCTACTAATGTTGATACGGATGGTAATCAAATAGATGATGCTGAAGAAGATCCTGATGAGGATGATTTGAACAATCTTTCAGAATGTAATCATGGATCTAACCCGTTTGATATTGATGATCCATATCCTACTTAATAATTAAGTTAGCGTTAAAACTTACCGTTTTATTAGCACTAAGTATTTTAAATTGTTGACGTATCTTGAGTTATTTGAATAGGGCTATTGTTTAGTGGTTTTGTGATGTCGAATATATGATTCTCAATCACCATTATGTATTTTATGTTCATTTATTTTTAGATATTTTAATGAACCTGAATAAGTATATTTAAGGGTCTTGTTTTAACGAGAATAAACCATTTGTTGTATCTGAGTTGCTTGATTCAAGCGCGAACCCACCAACAAAATGATTGCCAGGTCGTGCGAATACCCCTTGAATATCACCTGAGACACAAGCAGAGCATGCATTAATACCTGATACGTCTCCGCTGATCGTATCCATAATTGCGTTTACGCCTGTTACCGAACCGTTAAAATTTACATTCCAACTTTGTTCAGTATTTGAAACGTTTAAGCTTCCGTTTTCAATTGCACCATTTGCAAAGTTTACATCGAATTTACCCGATATGTCATTAATGTTACTGTCATTTATATCTCCAATGCCTTCGCTTCCAGAAAAGCTAACGCTTCCTCTTAGGGAGGATAAATTAGCTGCTTCAGCACTTAACCAATAGAAGCTTTTAGTTAGGTCAGTTTCTACTTGTGTGTTGTCAGTCACGGTCACGGTTCCGTCCCATTTTCCCCAGCTAACATATTGTGAATTCTGAACTTCATTTGTTAGTTGGCTATTGTCTGAGTGGTTTTTATTTAATGGAAATGAATCCAAATTATATGACCCTGTTCCTGATCCAGGAAGATTCACTTTAAGTGTATCTGAGTCGGTTGAATCCTGAATTATTAATGCATTTTCGATAGATGTTGCAGGGGTTGTATTAGTATTCACTAATAGCCCAGCTCTTGGTCGCTTTAGAAGATATGTATATTCAATATTTTCAAATCGATCATCCGGAGAGATTACTTCTGTTAATGCTGGAAAAGACTCTTCTGATAAACTGATGGCGGTTTCTTCGGCTTTTTCCATTTCTTTTTCTAATTGAGATTCTTGCGCACTGCCTTCAGATGCTGTTCCTGCATCCATTGTTTCTACGGCTTCTTCTGAAACAGATGCTGTTTCTTCATCTTCTGATTCACTGTTTTTATCTGTCGTTTCGTTGCTTGCATTTTCTTCTGCTTCTTCATCTGTATCTTGTTGTGTGTCAGTAGAAGTTGAACTTGTGTCGGTAAGTGCTTTGGGTTGTTCGTCTAAGCCTTCTGGCTCTTCATCGGGTTTTACGCGAACAAAATTGAATTCAGAATCACTGCCAACCTTGATGGATCCCTGGCCATTTGTAACTGTAATGCCTCCATCCCACACCGCGATGACAAATTCACCATTTTTTTCTTGCGCGATTTCATAGTTGGTGCCGCGAATACCAATACTGGCAGCTGGTGTATTGACGGTGTATGCACTTTTTTCACCTTTACCAATCGAACCAGTAATGGTTCTGAAACCTCCGGTGATTAGGTCCATTACAACTTTTTCGGTATCATCTTCAGTTTTGGCTATTTGATAAGCACTGACATTTAATCTAGAGCCTGCTTTTAAAGTCATTAGGGCTTTATCAATGAATCGTATTTGAAGTTTTGAATTTTGAGTGGTTGTTAAGATGTCACCCTCTAATATTTTACTGCGTCTTTTTAATGCTCGTTTCACCCCTTGTTCATTTGTTGCAAAGGCATTGCCTTTAGCAAGTAAAACGACACCTGCTATTTCACCATAAGCATTAGGCATCGAGAGTAGGGCTGAGAATAAAATAATAAGCAGTGTTTTCATTACGCCTCCTAAAAGTTAACACTTAAGCCAGTATTTATTATGGCTCGATAACTGGTGAATAAATCTAGATTACTGGCATTGTGGCTGACGACAATATTGGAACTTACAGATATGTATTTTGATAAGTTCCATGCATAGCCCCATGTGCCCATTACGGCGGTGTCTTTTCGGATTTTTTGAAAGTTGGGGTCAGCTGCTTGATACTCTGTGCTGTTAACTGAAATCATCATTGATCTGACAATGGACTGGGTGATTAATACCTTGGTGCCAAAGTTAACGCCAGTGGCTTGTTTACCAAAGTGGGCAAGATCCACATTATTGACGTCATCATTTCCGGTGTAAACGGAGAGGTTAGTAGACTTAACGTTAGAACTTGGCCAGATCATGCTTAAAGAATAAAGTGAAATATCAGCATTGGGTGCGGTATTTGTTTCGGCTGATCGGTTGCCCATATTCAGGTTTACGCCAAATGAAAATCCATTTTTTCTGGTGTAAAGCGCCATAGCATTTACAGCACTTTGATTTTGATAAGCTTGTCCGTCAAGTTTTACATCTGTGTTAGTTAGCCCCCCTTGTAATCGAATGTTACGAATGGGTTGCCAGCTGTAGCTTGCTGATAAATTGATAACATCTAGGTCGTAGGTAGATACCTCACTGTTTCTTTTATGCGTAGTGTTGAAGCTTGCATCTAAACTATGATGTTTTTTATGCGAAAAACTGTATATCCCCTGAGTATTAAATTGATTAAATGCACTGCTTTGGCTTTGGGCTTCTTTTTGAAGGCTAACAAATCCTATGTTTGGAATTTCGACACTGTCTTCTTCTGTACCGCTGTTGATGTTTGAATCAAAGCCTAAATTGATGCCAGCACTAACAGCCCAGTTATGCGTAAATGTTTCTTTGGATTTTTGAATACGATTTAAAAACCCTTTGATATTGGTTTTAACATTCTCTGGCGGGTTTGCGGCTAATGCTATTTCAAATTCTGTCTGCGCTGTGTCTAGGTTGTTATTGAAATATAGAGCGCGTGCCAGTTCTAATCGATAACGTAAGGTTTTTGGGTTTAATAGTGTTAATCGTTCAAATGCAAAGGTTGCTTCATCGTAATGTCCTGTTTCAATGGCATGAACCCCGTATAAAAAATCAAAAGTAGAATCGCCTTCCCAGTGGGGGAGAATTTTTTGGGCCAGAGCGTACCCCTTTTGATATCGCTTATTATTGGCATGATCTTCAAGTTCCAGTACATCAATGAGTGTTGATGGTTTATCTATTACTTTTTTTACTGCTGCTTTTTCTATTGATTTTGGTTTTGATTTACTTTCTTTTGCAATGGCAGTTGGGATATGAACGGTTTCTTTTTCCGTTTTTATGTCTTCAGCTTTCGGGTCGGGATTTTTAGTTGTAGTTTTTTGGGTCGTGATCTGCCCTGAAGCTATAGGTTGTTCAGTTGGCTCAGGTTGAATGTTTTGCGGTGTTGAAGAGGTTGGGCCTGCCTCAGCCGGTTCAATCGGTTCAGAAAGTTCAGTCTTAACGTCTATTTCAATGGCAATACTGGTTCTTGAGATCAATAGAATAATCACAGTAAAGATTAAAATAAGGTGTTTAGATGTTCGTTCCATGGGGGGTTGCCTATCCCTATATCTAGCAAGCACAGTTCTCTAATTAGTCTAGTTGAGGGTGCTGCACACACAAGTGGATAGACACGTGTTTTGTCATGTTTATAGCAATACAGTAAAGAAGGTTAAATCAATGTGCGGTATGTGATTGATGGGGGAGTAGAGGGGAAATAACCCCTATAAATAGGCTCTATAGGGGGGAATATATTAAGGGTTAAACAGTATTACCACATTAAATCATCAGGGATTTCATAATCGGCATACGGATCATCTTCTTCTACCGCGTCTAGTTGGCTTACATCCACTTGTGACACAATGTATTGCTCATTACGTTCACGAATTTTATCGGCAATAACAGCTGGAATCACTGAGTATTCGGTACCCAGTTTAGATATGGCCAAAATGCCTCGGCTCAATTGATGCTGAATCAGGTCATTCACATAGATTTTCTTCACTTTTTTACCGTCAGTGAAGTTGTAGTCTAATTCATAGCCTTTTAAGTTTAAGGCATGGCTTTCAATAAGCTGTTTGATCTGGGCTGAAATGGCCTTAGTTTTTGCCTTTTCTGACAGTTCTAGGTTTAAGCCTTTGTCTTTATTGATCTTTGCTAATTTAGCGGCCTCAGCGGCAGCCTTTGCTTCGTCGACGACTTCTTCACCCTGACGCACTTGTTTAGCGGTTTTTTTCTGGTGTCTTTGGGCTTGTTTAACCTTTTTCTTATTGGTTAAGCCAGCTTTTAAAAGCTGGTCTTGCAGTGATCCTGCCATGAAGGCCTCGAATTTAGGTATCTATAAAAATCTATGGCGCATTCTAATAGGGTTTAAGCTCGCGATACAGTGCTTGTGCATCATATTTTAGCTCTAGTTGCTTGCGCTGGGCATTGGTTAAAGATTTGGCTACAAGGGCATAGCTGTGATCGATTAAACGCTCAATTTCAGATGCAGGTAATGAATCATCCAGTATTAGCGTATTCCAGTGGCGTTTATTCATGTGATAGCCAGGAATGATGGCATCAAAAATGTCCCTCAGCTCTTGTGCGTGATAAGGGTCGCACTTTAAATTCATTTGAGGGTGTTTTTTAGGGCTTTGCTCACCAGTTGGTGCAATCAGTGCAAACATCTTTCCGCACACCTTATATACCGCCACATCGGGTGTAAAAGGGTAGTCTAGGGTAACTTCAGGCTTACTTAATGCGTACTGGCAGCATTGATCAAAGTTCATATATTAGGGTGGGTCCACTAAAGAGCGTTTTGCCAAGTTTATAGGCTTAACATCTCTTTTAATAGCTCGGGGTCAACGGGTTTACTGATGTAGTCGTTCATGCCAGCATTTATGCACTTTTCTTTGTCACCTTTTAGGGCATTGGCTGTCATAGCAATGATAGTTATGTGTTTAACGGCTTCACCGGCTTCTGATCGTCTTATGGCTTTTGTTGTTTCGTATCCATCAAGTTCGGGCATCTGGCAATCCATTAATATTAAGTCAAATTTGTTGGGTTTAGCTCTTAATATATCAAGTGCTTCTAGGCCATTACTTGCAATACACACATGGAAGCCTAGGTCCTCTAGTAAGGTTTTAGCTACTTCTTGGTTTATTAAATTATCTTCAACTAATAATATGCTTTTAGTATTATTGATGTGTGTTTTCGCTTTATCTATATGTGAAATGTCTTGAACTGGAGCTTCTTTTTTCTGCTTGCTTGGATTTTTGTAGTCAGATAATAAATTTAATAATGATTCTGTGGTAATCGGCTTGGTAATATGAAACTGAAACCCAGAATCGGATATCAAAGACATATCAAATTGATGTGATATTTGTGTGGTAATGGCCAAGCTTATTTTCTCTGTAAACGAGAATCTAATACTCTTCATTAATTCTACCCCAGACATATCGGGTAAATTTAAATCGGTAATCACTAGGTTTACTGGGTGGCCACCGGGCAGGCGTGCGGTATGAATTTTACTAAGTGCATTGTTAGCGTTGCAAGCTGTTGTCACGTTTGCGCCCCATAATACCAATTGTTTCTTTAAGGCTAACCGATACGAATCGTTTTTATCTACGATTAATACATGCAGATCTTTTATATCGCTTTCAGGTTTAATATGACTTTCTTGTGTGCTTTTTTTAAGTTGAATGCTGAAATAGAAGCGACTGCCAGAACCTTCTTCGCTATGCAGGCTGATGCTGCCATCCATTAGTGTGCATAAACGTTTACTAATAGATAAACCTAAGCCTGTGCCGCCATACTGTCGTGTGGTTGATGAATCTGCTTGTGTGAATAAATCAAATAAATTTGATTGTTTGTTTTTCGGAATTCCGATACCGGTGTCACTTATTGAGCAATAAAGGATTAACCCTGATTCGCCACTGTCATGTAAGGCGGCTTTGATTTTTATCTCGCCTTTGTTCGTGAATTTAAGTGAATTACTAACCAAATTGGTTAATATTTGTTGCAACCTAACTGGGTCGCCTTTTACATGGGAGATAAGTACTTTTCTGGTATCGACAATAAGTTCTAAATTCTTCTCATTGATTCTAATGGCTTGGGATGCTGCAAAATCATCAATCAGTTTTCGTAAGTCAAAATCAATACTTTCAATTTGTAATTGACCGGCATCTATTTTAGAAAAATCTAAAATGTCATTAATAATGGTGAGCAGGGTGCGGGCGCTATTTTGGGCGAGCTCTAGATGCTTTTTTTGCTGGGGGTTTAGTTCAGTTTTTTCGATGATACCTAGCATACCCAGGATGCCATTCATGGGCGTTCTTATTTCATGACTCATGTTTGCTAAAAATTCGCCTTTAGCAAGATCAGCTGATTCTGCATCCTCTTTTGCTTTTAATAAATTACTGGCATCTTTTATACGTTGCGTGATGTCTGTTCGGATGGCAATGTAGCTTGATACTTTTCCAGCGTTATTAGTGAATGGCACAATGGTGGTGTCAACCCAGTATGATTTACCAGACTTTGATTTGTTTTGTATTTCCCCCTTCCAAACTTTTCCCGAACTAATGGTTAGGTACATATTTCTAAAAAAGTCTGAGCTGTGAGAACCCGAATTTAATATTCGATGGTTCTTTCCAATTAGTTCATCTTCACTGTACTCACTTATTGATATGAACTTATCATTTACATAGGTGATGGTGCCTTTAATATCTGTAATCGCAATAATGGAATGTTGGTCTAAAGCAAATTTTTGCTGGCTTAGCTCTTGTGTCAGTTTATTTATGTCAGGATTTTGTTGGGGTGTATTTGATGTTTTTTGATATAGCTTGAATAAGGCGATGATGATCATCACACATAATAATAAATGAAGGTATTGAGCAGCTTGAGAGAAAATTAATTGTTCAGAAGTGGAGCCATACTCGTTGAATAAGTTAAGGATACCTATCATCAAAGTAGTAACAGCAAGGGCTATAATAGTCTTGTGTGATGCTTGATTCATCCGCTATTGCACAGCCATTTAAATGTAAATTATGTATTGGTTGCTACTTATGTTTTTAAGAGATAATACTTGGTATTTTTATGCCTCTAATACAATAGTCTAGGCATTGCCTTACTTTCTCTATGTTTATAAATTTAGAGGTTTGTTGGGCAGTTGCAAGTTTGAGCTGACTGTTTGGTTAGCTAAAGGGCATTTTTTTGTAAGTAGACGCCTAGATATTCACATTGCATGTGTCTAGGCGTTGTAATAGATGTTTTTTAGAGCTTTATGTTATTTCAATTTTAAGGTGTGACAAGGTTGAATGTGCCTTCAGGTTTTTCGAGTAAGCCAAAAAAGCTAATTAAGTCTAACTTACTGCCTTCAATTCTCAGTTCATCACCAAATAAGGTTTCTTTTAAGCCCGCTTCGCCAATGATTATTTTAACAAATAACGATTGGGTTAAATTTAGCGTCGCATCAGCAGGGGTGTCATGGGTAACTTGCTTATGGTGCAGTACAGAGTTATTTAGCATCAATAAATGGCTTTGGTTCAAATCGGTAAAGTGCACTTTTACATTTAAGGTTTTACCCGCAGCTTTATCTGCAATTAAGCGCACTGTCATGCTATCAAAGAACTTATCTACCGATGTTTTAAGTAGAACCTCTTTCATTACAGCTGGGTCAATGCCTTTTTTTGCCGCGCCGTGGCGCAGTTCATAAGCACCCGACAAGTAAAAGTCGCGCCATGGAGCCGCTTCGGCTTGATAACCCAGTTGGTCGTAAACTTTAGCCAGTAGGGCTTTTGCTTCTGTGTTGTCAGCATCAGCAAATACTAGGTGATTGACGAGTTCGGCTAACCAGCGGTATGCATCTTTACCTTCTTGAATGTCCATATTGGCAGCAGCATCAAATTGCGCTTGGGCCTTGGTTAAAATGGCATCGGCACCGCCCATCATTTCAACATAACGGATGGCCGATTTTGTTTCAGGTAGCGCGTCTAATGTAGATGGGTTAGCGGTAAACCAGCCTAAATAGCCTTGATAAACAGCCCTAGCATTATGTTTGGCTGTGCCGTAATAACCCTGATTGTGGAAAGATTTGTTTAGCGCTTCAGGCAGTACGATCTGATCTGCGATTTCATTTGGCGTTAAGCCTTGGTTCATTAAGCGAACGCTTTGGTCATGAATGAATTTGTAGGTGTCACGTTGAACCACTAAAAAATCGTTAATGTTTTGTTTGCCCCATAGTGGCCAATGATGGCTAGCAAAATAATTTTCGGCGTCTTTAAATTGAGTTCGAGCCTGGTCTATGAATGCGCTCCATAATCTTGCGTCACGCACTTTGGCTCCACGAAGCGTGTAAAGGTTGTGCATATTACGGCTGACTAACTCAGCGCCACAAAACGCTTTATGTTTAGGTAAGTAAAATGTGAATTCAGATGGGGCTTCAGACCCTGACACAATTTGGAATTCAAATGGTACGCCATCAATGCTGATGTTTTTGTTATTTTCACCAATTAACTCTGTTGGGGTTTCAATGCCAAAGGTCCCAAATGCAGGGCCTTTTCCTAAGCCTGTGCCTACGTGACCGCGCTCAGTTCTGGCTAGGTTTTTACCGTACATATACATGGCGCGGCGGCTCATGGCGGTGCCGGCAATGATATTTTCACTGGTGGCTTCTTCTTCAAATCCTTCAGGGGCAATAATGCGCAGTGCTTTGCGTTCAGCTTTGCTTAGGTGTTGAAGTACCCCTTGTACGCCTCCAAAGTGATCAATATGGCTATGGGTAAATAAAATGGCTTTGATGGGCTTTTTACCTAGATGTTTTTGTGCGAATAATAATGCGCGGCTGGCGGTTTCACGAGCGGTTAATGGGTCAACCAAAATCCAGCCGTTATCTGATTCAATGATGCTCATGTTAGATAGGTCGTACCCACGGATTTGGTAAATACCATCTGATACTTTAAATAGGCCGTTAATATTGTTCAGGGCCGCTTGTCGCCATAAGCTTGGATTAACCGATCCTGGTGCGTTTTCTCCGTTTCTATCTATGAAGTCATAAGCGGGCATATCCCAAACCTTACCGCCTTCAAGGTGTTGAATGGTTAAGCCGTCTTCACTGGCAATTAAGCCTTTTGTCGCATTTTCAAAATCCGTTTTATTATCAAAAGGACGTTGTTGTAAAACCGCTTTGTTAGCTCTGATGGTAATAGGCGTAGGGGCGGTATGACCTTGTGCATCGGCATCAAGTTCGAAATCGGGATTGGTATCACATGCTGTTAAGCCAGAAGCAAGGGCAGCTGTTACGAGTAAGGTAATGAAGGGTGAGCGCATATTTGATCCTATTATGTTTATTCTGATTGTTATCAGTGTAAGCAAAGCTCAAACGTTAGCCTGTCTCATGCGGACAACCATCAGTCCTGACAGGACAAGTTGATAGGTAAAGGCACAATCGGCCAGGGGCTGCCCTCGTACGAGTGCACCCTGTGCGCGATTATGTTCTGGGTATTAAGCAAAAATAAGCCAATCCGCTCATGGAGTATCATTAGCTTCATTGCTAATTTATTTCGAAAAGATAAAGGCAATAACATGAAACCAATGAATGGAGCTGTGAATTTAAGAAAAGGTCGCTTCTCTAAGCCAGGTCAGGTTTATCACTGTACATTTTCAACATTAAATCGATTACCTGTTTTTAATCAGCATAGAAGTGCGCGATTGATTGTTTCAATTTTAAAAGAAGATGAAACAAGTCTGTTTACAGCAACTTATGCATTTGTAGTGATGCCAGATCATATTCATTGGCTATTCCATCTTAATAAGGGGAGTTTGTCAGCGGCAATAAAAAGAGTTAAATCTGTTTATTCACAAAAATCTAAAGCGAGGATTTGGAATAATGGCTTTTATGACCATGCCATTCGGGCCGACGAGGACCTAATTGAAACCGCTCGATATATCGTTGCAAATCCACTGAGGGCTGGTTTAGTCGATAGGATAGGTGATTATCCTTATTGGGATTGTATTTGGCTTGGAGAGTAGTTCAATCGGCCAGGGGCTGGCCTCGTACGAGCGCACCCTGTGCGCGATTATGCAGGAAACCTCATCGGCCAGGGGCTGGCCTCGTACGATTGCACCCCGAGCGCGATTATGCAGGAAGCCCCCCATCGGCCAAGGGCTGGCCTCGTACGAACGCACCCTGTGCGCGATTATTCTTTGGTTTGAGCTCGATACTGGCTAGGTGACAACTTAAACCAGCGTGCAAACGCGCGGGAAAAGTTACTGGTGGCGGTAAACCCTAACCTTAATGAAATATTGGTGATGGGTAGCTGCGTTCGAAGTAAATAATGCTCTGCTAGTTCCATACGAGTTTCTTGCAGTAGGTCGCGATAGTTCACATCTTCTTCTTTTAAGCGTCTGCGCAAACTGCGTTCGCTCATGTGCATTTGATCAGCAATGGTTTGAATGTTGGGTTCACCATCTTCTAGCATGGTGACAATGATGCCTTTTACCTTTAGCTGTACCAAACTGGAATGCATGTTTGATATGTATTCTTTTACCATGGATTCATTAAACGCGGCCATTTTCTCATCACCCATAACGCCTGGGCCTTTTAGTTTGCTGCGTTTGAACCACAAGCAATTTTGTTTGGCTGAAAATTTAATGGGGGCGTTAAATCTCTGCTGCCATTTACGTGCCTCAAGTGGTTTAGGTCGTAATAATTCAACGTGATCAATTGGGTTGTTCAGCGCGCCCAGTTGTGAGGTAAAGGCCAATAGCGTGGCAAAAAAGCTATCGATCGACATGGGGTGAATAGTGACACTGGAAATAGGGTCAATACATAAGCCAATTAGGTCGGGGGTGGTTTCGATGCGAGTGGTCACTGAATTACTTACCAGCTCAGAATAGTGGCCAAGCTTTAATAAGGCCGATTCTAAGTTGCCAGTGGTCAGCATGAGTAACCCAAGTGATCGAAAGTGCATGGGTTGCACGTAATTGGCCACCGATAGTGCAAATGCAGGGTCTTGAGTTGCGTCTTCAGCGGCTTGCCAAAATAAGGTCATCAAGTTTACGTCAACACGCCCATCTGGCTTATCAACGAAGTCAGCTCGGTTTAATTGGGCTGATTCAAGTAAGGGATCGGGGTTAATGCCAATTGCTTCAAGTGCTTGGCATATGACAAGGGGCCATGCGGCCAGAGTTGTGTGTTCTGTTTGAGTTGGCGAAGAATTCATAAGGTATATTATAATTATTTTATAAACAGTTTACGGGTTACAGTAGGGTGGAGTAAATGTATAAGATGACGGAACAGTGTTATTTAATGTATCTCTATTTAAATTGCGCACAATTTAATTTAGAGTGACTAAACTTTCGTAGTTCATAGTAATAATCGCTAGCCTTAGGGTTAGCCCCTAAACTGATAAGGAATAAAATATGGCTAAGGTAACGTTACAAGGCAATGCATTTGAAACCGTTGGTGAACTACCTAAAGTAGGCGGTTCAGCCCCTGCATTTTCATTGGTTCAAGCGGATCTATCTGAAGTTTCTTTGGCTTCGCTGGCGGGTAAGCGAGTCATCTTAAATATATTTCCTTCTGTAGATACGGGTACGTGTGCAACATCGGTTCGTAAATTCAATGAACAAGCCGCTGGATTGGATAACGCGGTTGTATTATGTGTGTCAGCAGACCTTCCTTTTGCTTTGGGCCGTTTTTGTGGCGCTGAAGGCATTAAGAACGTAATGGTTGGATCAACTTTTCGCGCCGATTTTGGAAGTGACTACGGTGTTAGCTTTAAAACAGGCCCATTAGCAGCCTTGTTGTCACGTTCAGTTGTCGTGATTGATGAAGCGGGTAAGGTATTGTACTCAGAGCAAGTAGCCGAAACCACTGACGAGCCAAACTATGATGCAGCACTTAGTGCGCTGGCATAAAGCTTAGAGTTTAAGGGTTATCTGAATCACAGCTTGGATGGTTCTTCTTGTAGCCTCTGTGAGTTGATCGCCCACAAAAAAAGCCTGCTCAGTTAAGCGTATTAACTGGGCAGGCTTTTTTATTGTTTGTCTTATTTGTTAAATGCGATGATTACTCAGATACAAGCTCAACACATTCAGCAGGAATGTTGGTGTTGATGTACGCCATGCCTAATTTGTTTAGGTAGTCCATACGATCAGCCGTAGCTGGGTCTATTTCAGGAGCTTCTAGGCCGTTGGCTTTATATATCTCGCCTACTTGTTCGATAAAGTCATCGTTACCCACCATGATCATACCTGCCGCGCCTACGTCTGTTTTTACTTTTGCGTTTAAATCGTCGTTTAGAGTAACAGCTAGAACGATGGCCATTTCTTCGCCTTCAAAGCGTACTGTGCGTTTGGCAATGGTTTTGTTGGCCCAAATTAGCGCAAGCTCTTTGCTTTGAGTTAAAAATACAGGCTGAACGCTTTCTTGGTAGTTGCCGCCAATGGTGACCATGGTTTTAGTGGCGGCTTGGTTTGAGTCACGATCACCTGAGCGATTTAGGCCTTTCTCTCTAATAGAAGTCAGCAGCGCAGACGACGTACCGTGATACCAAACATTACTTGTGGCAAATCCATCGGCACTTAATAAGCTTTTAGCATCTTGTAGGTGATTAGGCGTATCAGTCATAAGGTATCTCGCATGCTTGCACAGGGTGCGGTTTTCAAAATTTGGCGCATTTTACCAGCTTTCAAGCGGTATTAGTATTTGTGTCGTTTATAGTGACTATAGCGCTGGCCGCTTTTGGTTTTATTACTGCACTTGGGTTTGAACTTTAAAATTGATAGAGGTCAGGGTATGAGTATTTATAAGTAAGTACCTAATCTTGCTTATACCCTTATTCAATGTGAGTGATTATAATTCCTATTATCATTATTTGATTCGCAGTTTACTCACGTGATACTCAAGGGTTTTCGGGTGATAGAAATCATGAATTTGAACCCTTACGTGAAGCTTGAGCCGTAAATGAGGCTACATTTGAAGTGTTTTATTCAATTGCTATTGAGAATCATTTTGCTCTGAAAGCCGATGTGCAATATATTAACCACCCATCAGGTGATAGCACCATAGATGATGCTTGGGTATTAACGCTTAGAGCCACTACACAATATTAAAAATTGAAAAGCGATTTGTACAAATTTTAGAGTTTCAAACCCATTAAGCATTTAACAAATTAACCAAAAGGCGTGTTGTAATTTAAATGGCCATAGAATTTGCAGAACTGAAAGTAGGCGATAACGCGACCATCACACAGTGTGAACTGCTGGCGGGTAGTCAGGGCCAACGCCTTATGATGCTAGGTTTAACTCCGGGCACATCATTTAAAGTGGTTCGTGTTGCACCCTTGGGCGATCCCATTGAAATTAAAATACGCGGATTCAATTTAAGTTTACGCCGAGAAGAAGCCCGTGGTATTTGGGTAGACAAACATGACAAATAATTCAGATACATCATCTATGACCCAGCCAGAACAAGCCGATAATAATAAGATCACAATCGCGCTTATTGGTAATCCCAATTGCGGTAAAACTACTTTATTTAATACCTTAACCGGTGCTCGCCAGCGAGTGGGTAATTGGCCTGGTGTTACCGTTGAGCGTAAAAGCGGTGACTACAAGCATGCCGACAACGCTTACGAAGTAGTTGATTTGCCCGGCACTTACAGCGTTATTGCCGATCCGACCGGAGATTCATTAGACGAGCAAATTGCTCAGCAGTTTGTACTGAACAAAGAATCTGATTTGATCATCAACGTACTGGATGCATCCAGCTTAGAGCGCGGCCTATACCTAACATCACAATTGTTTGATGCCGGTATTCCAATGATAGTGGCGCTAAACATGATTGATGTGGCGCACAGTAAAGGCATGCACTTAGATCACCAAGCGCTGGCGGATGCATTAGGCTGCCCAGTGGTGCCATTGGTTGCCAGTAAAGGCGATGGACTGGTCGCATTGATGGATACGGTAGAAACCCGTTTAGACAAACCCAGCTGTTTACCGCGCCCGTTTAAATTTAGCCAAGAACTTGAAGACAGCATCGAATTAATACGCAAAAACAGCAACGTAGATGAATCGCCGTTAAAAGCGTGCTTAGCAATCGAACAGGGCATATTACCCGATGATATTGAATTGCCACTTAAATCCCATTCGGTCGAACATTTAATACAAGCTCGATACAACTGGATAGATCGTGTATGCAAAGATGTGATTGCACGCAGTGCTAATCAAACCAAAACAATTAGCGAACGCATAGACGACGTTGTACTCAATCGATTTTTAGCTTTGCCCATTTTTATGGGAGTTATGTACTTACTGTTTATGTTTGCTATTAATGTAGGCAGCGCATTTATCGACTTTTTTGATATTGCAGCTGGCGCCATTTTTGTGGAAACCCCACGCTGGTTATTAATATCAGTAGGGTCACCGGATTGGTTAACGATATTAATCGCCGATGGTGTAGGCGGTGGTATTCAATTAGTGGCCAGTTTTATACCTGTCATAGCGGCTTTGTTTTTATCCCTGTCTTTTTTAGAAGATGTTGGTTTCATGGCTCGTGGTGCATTTATTATTGATCGCATTATGCGCGCGCTAGGTTTGCCCGGAAAAGCCTTTGTGCCCTTGATTGTTGGGTTTGGTTGCAATGTGCCGTCTGTCATGGCGGCACGCACACTGAGTAAAGAAGGGGATCGATTGGTGACCACACTAATGGCACCTTTTATGTCATGCGGTGCACGCTTAACCGTGTATGTGTTATTTGCATCGGCTTTTTTTGTAGATAACGGTGAAGCCGTTGTATTTGCTTTATACATTATTGGTATTTTAGTAGCGGTGTTAAGTGCCTTTATGGTTCGGCGTTTTATTATGCCTGCCAACGACAGCAGTTTTATCATGGAATTACCGCCATACTTATTACCCACTTTACGCAACCTAACCATGCACACTTGGCACAGGCTAAAAGGTTTTGTAGTGCGTGCAGGTAAAGCCATTGTGGCTGTGGTGATAGTATTAAACGTATTAAGCTCAATGGGCACCGACGGTACGTTTGGTAATGAAAACCAAGAAAAATCAGTGTTAAGTGAAATTGGTAGAAAGATCACACCTATCTTTACCCCCATGGGCATTGATGAAGATAACTGGCCTGCAACTGTGGGTATATTTACCGGGCTATTTGCAAAAGAAGTGGTAGTGGGCACATTAGATGCGCTTTACACCACAGCCGATAATAGCGGTGAAGAATTTAATTTTTTAAACAGCATGAGCGAAGCCTTCGACAGCATTGGTGCAAACCTAACTGACGTGGCGAATAATTTAGATGATCCCTTGGGGTTAGATATGGGTGACTTAAGTGATGCAGAAAGCGCAGCCCAAGCGCAAGACATTAACTCAAGTACCATAGCTGTGATTCAGCATAAATTTCATGGCGAGTGGGGCGCGTTTGTTTATTTATTATTTATCTTGTTGTACATGCCGTGTGTGGCAACGGTTGGTGCCATTGTAAAAGAACATGGTAGTTACTGGGCAGGTTTTAGTATGTTGTGGTCGTTCAGTGTGGCATACGTATTATCAGTGGGTTTATATCAAGCCGTAACCTGGGCCGAACACCCTGAAAGCTCAATCGCTTGGTTGATTGGTTTGCTTGTATGGCAGGTGCTGCTAACCATTGTGTTATTCCGCAGTGGTAAAAAACAAGCCATTAAAGAAAACTTAATTCCTATGGTTAAGGTCGATTAAGTACACTGATAAATTTCAAATAAAAACGTTAGCCTAGGTCCACTGGGCTAACGATTCCTCTTTCGTTTATACCTACCACATGTGTGTATATCTGTGTCGTTTCAATAGATGTATGGCCCAAAAGCTCCTGAATGGTTCTTAGGTCGGTGCCTTGGCGTAGCAGTTCTGTTGCAAATGAATGCCTAAAAGTATGGCAAGTTACACGTTTAAATATTCTTGCTTTGTGCGTGGCAACTTTAATTGTTCTTTGTATTTGCTGAGCACCAACATGATGGCGACGTTCTATGCCACTTCTAGGGTCAACGGAGTAATTATCAGCGGGAAATAGGTACTGCCAACCCACTTCAAATTGGGCTTTGGGCAATTTTCGTGAAAGGGCATCTGGCATAAATACACCAGCCTTGCCTAATTTTTTGTCTTTTTCTAATTGATTCTCAACAAAGTTTATTTGTGCACGTAAAGGCTCGATAATACTTGAGGGTAATAATGTCCTTCGGCTTTTGTAACCTTTTCCTTCCATTACATATAAACGGCCGTTAGCGATATCAATATCTTTAATTCTTAGCGTGACCGCTTCTGAAACCCTTAGCCCACAACCATATAAAATTTTTACGATAAGTTGCTTGCGGCCAGATAGTTGATCCAGAATAGATCTTGCCTCAGATTGAGATAAAACAATTGGGATCTTTCTTGGTTTGCTGGCATTTTGGAATTGAAGCTCACCAACTTCTATTTTTAAAAATTCTCTAAATAAAAAAACTAGGGCATTTAATGCTGTTCGTTGAGTGTTGATAGAGCAGTTTCGTTCATTCCCTAGGTTAGATAAGAAGTCATTTATATGTATGGGAGCCATCTCTGATTCAGATCTATACCCCATGGATTTAATAAAACGATTAATCCAGTGGCAATAGGTTTTCTCAGTGCAATAAGATAAGCCTTTGGCACGAATGAATAACCTAAGTCGATCATTGAATCGATTAGATTTTTTATCAATGGTTTTTCTTATATCAATTACTGTGCGATGATTATTCATAGTGGGTCCCTAGCTGTATGCTTATACAGTATTGATGAATCCGAATACAAATAAAGATGTAAATTTAAATAACTGATGAAATTACTACCGTAGTATGGTTTACGGCAAACTTTACGACGTAAAAGCAGGGTACAGATATCAGCGAATTAAACTGAATGCGCGGTAAATACTGGTCTCGTTGGTTTTATCCGGGAAACACGTCACGTAAAAAGCGTCTCCTGAAAAAGCGTCGTATAAATTTAGAAAATACAGATATCTTTACGACGTAAAAGCCGGAAATTTATTAGTACCGACTGATAATAGGTACAAAGTATGGGTTGGTATAAAGATCTTACGAATCAAATACTTAAGTAGCGGGTAAAATTTAGCCAAGACGTCTTTTAAGGTTGTCCATATTTGACCTAATGCCTTGTAGGCCTCATGATTGTTGATTATAAAATTAAAAACCGGCAAACACGTCTCGTAAAAAGCGTCACCGGCAAACACGTCTATAGCGACGTATAATAAACTGTTAAGGCATAAAAACATTATGTTGAGCGATAAACTTTATCTCGACCTAAAATCAAATGTTAATAATATTCTTATTTGTATTGGATCCTTATTAATAATTGGGCTCGTAACATATACTGAAAAAGATTTGTATGAAGCATTTATTGTGCCGGCTAGTATTTTTGTTTTTTGCTTATCAGTCGTTTTAATTTACGATGTTATTCACATGCTTTTAAATCGAGCCAAGCCCACGCCTGTCTTGATTGCACTTTTAGTGTTTACATGTGGGATGTATATTCTTATGAATATCGGAGCGGGTATACCAAATAAAAATCTAGCAGGCCTATTATTTATCAGCTTTTGGGTCAGCTTAGTTTTTATTGGTTATACCAAGTATATGAAGCATTGGGGCTAAGGTAGTGCTTGTAAACTCTGCCTTAACAAAAAGTTGGTGGTTCAGCCCCTTCGGGACTTGGACGCT
This sequence comes from Bermanella sp., assembly GCA_034112345.1. Classification (GTDB taxonomy): domain Bacteria; phylum Pseudomonadota; class Gammaproteobacteria; order Pseudomonadales; family Oceanobacteraceae; genus Bermanella. Next base: position 43,818 of record JAWUVN010000020.1, read on the forward strand.
TTCAGCGCCCCACAACAAAACCGTTAGTCATCTTTAGGTAATTGAATGAATAAAAATATAATACAAAATGGGGTCTTGATAGCTATTGCTCTGTCCTGTGTGGT
>JAWUVN010000021.1:0-38688 GCA_034112345.1 Bermanella sp.
GTAGAGCAGTAGACTGTTAATCTATTGGTCACTGGTTCGAGTCCAGTTCGAGGAGCCACTTTCGGAGCATAGCGCAGCCTGGTAGCGCATCTGGTTTGGGACCAGAGGGTCGGGAGTTCGAATCTCTCTGCTCCGACCATATTTACTTCCCCTGTTAAATTATAATAATCGAAATCCAACAAGGATTTAGAATATTTTAATATCTGTTCGGAGCATAGCGCAGCCTGGTAGCGCATCTGGTTTGGGACCAGAGGGTCGGGAGTTCGAATCTCTCTGCTCCGACCAATTTTTAATACATTTAAAAATTGAATATCTACATAACACCTATTCCAGAAACTAAAAAATCACAACCTATTAACACTGACAAATTACTAATGATTTCATACAGTAATTTTTTATTTCTTTAAGCCTATACAAGTCACAATAAACACCTTACCCCAGCTTACAAACAGATCAACCACTCCCTGCAAACAACAAAAAACCTTAATCCAGTATTAATTACACTTATTTTAAACATAAAAAAAGCCAGCACATGTGCCAGCTTCAATTAAATTATAGAATCAATACTGAATTAAGATTTTTCAATATTCAGCAATTCAACCTCAAATACTAACGCTGAGTTAGCAGGTATTTTAGGACTAGGGCTTTGCGCACCATATGCTAAATCAGAAGGGATATGTAAACGCCACTTATCACCGACCTTCATCATTTGAAGCGCTTCGGTCCAACCAGTAATTACACGATTAACAGGGAATTTTGCAGGCGCTCCACGATCAACTGAGCTATCAAATACACTGCCATCGCTTAGCGTACCATGATAATGAACTTCAACAGTATCCGTTGCCAAAGGCGAATTACCTTCACCCGAAACCAATACTTCATACAACAAGCCTGATTCAGTGGCTTTCACGCCATCTTTTTTAGCTGTTTGAGCCAAATACTCTTCTCCAACTTTTTTCGCTTCATCAGAGCCTTTCTGCTGCTTATTCATTTCTTCTTCACGAACTGCCGCGAACGCTTCACGGATTGCCTCTTCTTCTAATCGCGGCTCTTTATCAGCCAACGCATCACGCAAACCCATCAGCATCGCATCTGAATTTATATCAATTGGCTGACCCTTTACACTGCGGGCCATACTCATACCAATACCGTAACTCATTTTGTCGATATTAGTCTCAAGGGCAACTTCTTTTTCGCCATTACAACCTACCAATACAGTAGCTGCCATCATTGCGATTAAAGGTAACTTACGCATTTTCATTCTCATTTTTAACATTATTATTAGCAAACAAATCGACCTTCGCTTTTCAGTCGACGCTTACATTCTCGATGGTAATTTTCACACACTTGATGCTTGGCCGCGTTCATACCAATAGCGTAATCACACTCTTGAACTTTTTCCCTCAAGTCTCCATCGCTTATACGCGAAAGATCATTACCACATGCCAGTAACATAAAACAGCATACCCACAAACCTGCCACTTTAAACTTGGAAGTTATATTCATATTAATAGGCGACCAAATATCCTCTAACGAGATACGCTAGTTTTTATTATTATATAAAACAAAAGCCAGCATTAGCTGGCTTTTGTGTCTTAAAAAATTATTAAAGGTGTAAGCTAATTCCTAGATATGGACCAGCCACTGTTGTTTTGGCAGACAAATCACCAAAATCAGATTCATCAAGCTCAAGATCAAAACTACGATAACCAGCAGAGATACCCACATCCAATAAAGGAATCAAAGGCAGTACATAAGTTAAATTAGCATCAAAATCCGTCATACTTGTATCGCCGTATGAGATCGTATTTAAATTAGCCGCTAACGAAAGACCTGTTAGGGGAATATCAACACCTGCGTTCAAGTAGCCCATTGGCACAACAAAATCAAAATCTGCCGCCGCGTTAATACCAGAACCTACGACAGTCATCTTACCGTCAAACTGACGAGCTGTTAAACCAAAGTCAAAAGTTACAATTGGAAGAGGTAAGCTCCAATAGAAAGTATAATCCGTATGACTAAGATCCAATACTGAATCAACGGCTACGCCGTTAGTGATTGTTTGCCCATTGAAGTTAAAATCGGCAACTACAGAACCAGCACCATCAGAATCCATTGATGTTTGCTTAATTTTTACATTCGGAATAAGTGGAACAAAATGTTCAAACGCTACATAAGTAACCGCTTGACCACCCGCATCTAGCTTAAGATCATCTTCAAGATCTGCTGCACCATTCACCACATCACCTGATACAGATTGGTCCCAGTAATAACTACCCGCATACAAATCCACAAGGGGAAGAGCACTGGCTGCTTGAGGTAAAGTTGCAGCTAGCGCCGCTACCGTTAGGATTTTTTTCATTGTTATGGTCCTTTATTTTTTTTGTGGCAATGCTTAAGCTACCACGGCTTTAAGTTACATCCAAATTTAAGCACAAAATAACCGTAAAAACAGCTCTAATTAGGCTACACGGTAACAATTTAACGACAAGTTGTTACAGTTCACACCATGGGAAACCTGTTTCTTGTGTTGCCATGATAATTGAGCTCTTTTCCCAACTAAAGCCGTTGGAAAGCGCATCAATTGCAACCGCTACATTATTGTTTTTCTCGCTGATATGCGTAGAGACTAAAAACTGCAAATTATCACAGTTCACATTTTGCAATAACTGAGCTGCCTGCTGGTTATTTAAGTGCCCTAAATGACCTTCTACCCTAACCTTTAGCCTAGGAGGGTAAGGCCCCATCCTAAGCATTTGAACATCATGATTCGTCTCTAACATCAAGCCATGACAACCGTCGTACATTTCTAATATATAAGGTGTCAAACTGCCTAAATCTGTCAGTATTCCCAGCTTTTTATCGCCAGGGTCATTCACAACAAACTGAGTAGGTTCCCGTGCATCATGCGGCACAACCACGGGCGAAATAGACAGTGTTCCAATTTGAAAAGACTCATGACTATCAAAAACAACCAAGTTAGGGATATTACCCAAACCATCATATTGGGAGGTACCGTGTGAACAGTATACGGGGATTCGATATTTTCTAGAGAGAGGGCCAACACCCTTTATATGATCACTGTGCTCATGTGTAATTAAGATCGCGGTTAAATCGAGAGGTGTTAACCCCTTTTGAGCCAATCGAAACTCCACATCTTTCAAAGTAAAACCTGTATCAACTAAAATACAGGTTTCTCCATGCTGAATGAGCGTTCCATTACCTTTACTACCACTACCAATACTGCAAAAGCGCATTAGTTTTGTACTTTATTACTTTCTAAAAGCGTTCCTTGAAGCCTAGACAATAAAGCCTTAGCATCTTCATCTTCAGCTAAATTATCTTGATCAATGTGCACCGCAACATACACACCACTTCGAGCGCGATTCACTTTAAGCTGCAAGGGTTTCTGAACAACCTCCGGCTCACTTCCAAACAAACCAGCCCAAAAACCCACCTCACTGACAACTTCAGTATCAATTACTTCAATATAATAAGTGCCAACACTTCGATTTAAATCGGTGACACTCACTTCCGACACTTTAAGTGCACTACCTATTTCAGACCAAGCCCTAGCAAAAGCAACATTCAGTCGTAAAATGGGCGTGCCATTGCCGTCTTTAACTAATTCAGCTTCTAAATCTTTCGAACTTAAACTGGCAAGACTAACTGTATCCTCTTCTTTAGCCTCAATTAACATCGAGGCCGGCCTAGGTACTATAAACTCCTCTGGCAATGCAACCACCTTAACATCGGGTATCGCAAGCCTTGGAGTCAAAGTCACACGCGCCACATCTTTAGGCACTGAAATATTGCCCTGAATTTCTGACTTTAAATAGTCATTGGTTCGATCGTGAACTAACCAGCTACAGCCAGTCATTAGGTTTACCAATACAATCAATACAACTAAGCGCATTCAGCACTCCAACTTTTATTATTAAATCAAGTTCCATTGACGCAAGGCATTGCGTAAAGGTTCCCGAAATTCTTCTGCTAAAGGTGTTAATGGCAATCTAATACCTGGGCCACATAAATTCATTTCATGCATCGCCCACTTAACCGGAATAGGGTTTGACTCGACAAACATAGCGTTATGCAAGACCATCAACTTATTATTTAAAGCTTCAGCCTCCTCTGCTTTACCATCCAAAGCTAGTGCACAAAGCTCTGCCATTTCTGCAGGGGCAATATTCGCTGTAACTGATATATTCCCTTGTCCTCCCGCTAAAATTAATCGATAAGCAGTTTCATCATCGCCAGAATAAACAGCCATACGACCAGCTACACGAGCTATAACGTCTTTAGCACGGTCGATATCACCCGTTGCTTCTTTAATGCCTACTATATTTTTAAAATCAGCTAGACGCTCAACTGTTTCAGGCAGCATGTCACAGGCTGTACGACCTGGTACGTTATATAAGATTTGATCAACTGATGCAGCCTCAGCAATGGCTTTATGATGTAAGAATAAACCTTCTTGAGTTGGTTTATTATAATAAGGCGTCACTAAAAGAACCGCATCAACACCTAAGCGTTGCGCTTCTTGAGTTAAATGAATGGCTTCAGATGTTGAATTGGCACCTGTTCCTGCAATAACAGGAATCCTGCCATTCACTTGCTTAACAACTTCTTCAATGACTTTTAGATGTTCGACATCATTTAGAGTGGCTGATTCACCTGATGTACCCATTGCAACGATAGAGCTTGTGCCCTTATCGATATGCATCTCCACCAATTTCTCTAGCGCAGACCAATCTACGTCGCCAGAATCCGTCATTGGGGTCGCTAATGCTACAATGCTTCCGGTAATCATTAACCTTCTCCGAATGGTAAAAAAATAGATCGCAATGGTACTTATCAAGGCCTGCTGTGGCAAGTGAATACAGGCCTTTGAAGTGAAATTAGAAGTTAATCCGAAGACTCGCTCTGGGCGGCTTTTACACCTCTAGGCCAAGCCGTTATGACCGCTTTAAATAAGGTTGCCAAAGGAATTGCAAAAAAGACACCCCACAACCCCCACATTCCTCCAAATACCAACACAGCAAGTATAATAACCACCGGATGCAGATTAACCGCCTCTGAAAATAATAGTGGCACCAATACGTTTCCATCCAACGCCTGGATAATAAAGTAAACGGCAACCAAGTAATAAAAATCAGAACTGATCCCCCACTGAAAATAAGCGATCAACACCACTGGAATAGTCACAACTGCAGCACCAATATATGGAATAACAACAGATAACCCAACCAAGATAGCTAAAAGTGCGGCATAGTGAATCCCCATAATTGCAAAGGCCACATAAGAGGTGAACCCCACCACCCCAATTTCCACTACCTTACCCCGAATATAATTGGCAAACTGCTGATCCATTTCAGACCAAACTTCCCCTATTAATACTCGCTTTATTGGCATAATAGATACCCACCATCGCGCCATCATACTGCCGTCTTTCAAAAAGAAAAAAACAAGTAAAGGCACCAGCACCACATAAATCAAAATAGCCACAATATTTGGCAAGCTAGACAAAGAAAACGTTACAGCAACCTGACCAATGCGACCAATCTCTTCTGCTACAGTCGCCCCAAGCGCCCTGACTTGCTCTTCACTAAATATTTGAGGGTAACTATCAGGTAAAAGAATCAATAATTGCTGCCCCTTATTTAACATTCTCGGCAACTCTGAGAATAACTGAGCCATCTGAGTCCAAACAGCAGGAATAATAATAAACAAAAAACCAAGACACAGAACAATGAACAACAAAAAGACTAAGATGCTTGCAGACAAATGCCCAACACCTTTCCTCTTTAGAGCTATGAGAGGCGCTTGCAATAAATAAGCAAGAATCACACTGCCTATGGCTGGCGCAAGAATACTGCCCAAAGTTAACACCACTGCAAAACCAACAATTAGCAGTAGCAATAAAAATAAAGCTTCTTCATCAGAGAAATACTCATCTACCCAACTGCGAATCAAACGCATCATAGACATAATTTGCCTACACTCCCTTCTTAATAATAAATACAAACATCTCGTCTATCTCTTGTCTTTCTATCAATATATGAGCAGTTAACTCAACAAAAGCAGGAATATCCCGCCAAGACCCTGAATCTTTCGTTGAAACCTTTAAAATTTGACCCGCATCCATGGAACTAAGAGACTGCTTGGTTTTCAAAAGAGGCATAGGGCAACGTAAATTTTCCACATTTAGCAATACATCATAGACCTGCATAACCATGTTTACTTAGCCCTAGTTATAAAAAACAGCTAATATTATTCTAAAAGGCCTTAACAGGCGAACTATTAAATCGAAGAGAACACATGCTCAAACTTATATGTGCATTACTAATAATTTATAGCCTACCAACTTATTGCGCTAACAATGAGCTGCCTAGCCTTGGCGATGCAGCATCAGGCCTGATATCTCTAGACCAAGAACACAAACTAGGCCGAATTTGGTTGCGAAATTTAAGATTACAAGCCTCTACTCTTCACGATCCAGTTTTAACAGAGTACACCGAAGGGTTAATTTACCGACTCGCTAGCAACAGCCAAGTTCAAGACCGAAGGCTTCAAGTCATCCTATTAGACAATGAACAGCTCAATGCTTTTGCAGTACCCGGTGGAGTCATTGGTATTAATGCTGGATTATTCTTACACGCAAAAACAGAGTCTCAGTTTGCAGCGGTACTGGCCCATGAGCTGGCCCACTTAAGTCAAAGACACTTTGCTCGACAAGTCGAAGAAAGCAGGAAGCAAGCCCCTATTGCCATAGCAACACTGCTTGGCAGCATAATGTTACTTGCAACCAATAACACCGAAGCAGGCTTTGCAGGGCTTATGACAAGCCAAGCCGCTGCAACCCAATTAGCCCTAAGCTATAGCAGGGACTGGGAAAGAGAGGCTGATCGCCTTGGTATGCACACACTAGTATCAGCCGAAATCGATCCCAACGGCATGCCCCTAATGTTTAAGCAAATGTTCGAAGCCCACAAATACAGTGAACGCCCTCCTGAATTTTTACTCACCCACCCCGTCACAGAAAACCGAATAAGCGATGCAGCTGGACGCGTTGACAACCTTACCATGGTAAAAACAACTGAAAATCCAGACTATCAGCTAATGAGAACCGCCATTCAAATCAAGTATCAAAAAGAAAGCCACGACCTTAGCCATTACCAAAAATTAAACAGAGACTACAAAACAACCACTGAAAAACAAACCGCTCAATATGGCTTGGCCCTTATTCTGTTTAATCAAAAAAAATACAAAGAGGCATTGATACAAATAAACACCCTACTCACAAGCAATACAGGAAAAATTCCATTTTTGATTCTTAAGCATCAGATTGAGTATGGTGCAGGCAACCGAACCTTAGCACTTGCACAGCTAGCAGAGTTAATTGAACTGAATCCAGACAACCACTCACTTGTTGTCACTCGGGCAACATTACTAGCCAACAACAAACAATTCAGAACAGCTGCAGATGAACTGAAAAATCACACACGAATCAGACCATCCGACCCAAGCATTTGGTTAAAGCTCAGTGAATACGAAGGCAAATCAAAGAATAAAATTGGAATGTACCAGGCACATGCGGAGTTTTTATTTTTAACAGGACAAAAAAGCAAAGCTTTAAACCAATTAAAACACGCACTTGAACTAGCAAAAGGGAATTATTTAACCTCTGCCCGCATAGAACAACGAGCAAAGGAGATTGAGAAATCTAGCAACGAGATGTCATTCTAAAATTAGAAGCTGCGACCTTGAGATTGAACCCCATGCTCTTTGGCAAAATTAAGCATACGATTCAAGGAGACCATAGCCTTTTCTGCAACAGTATTGTCTATAGTGATTTCATTCAAACCTAACTCTAAGCACTCACTTAGGTTATCCAGCCCATTCATGGCCATCCAAGGGCAATGAGCACAGCTTTTACAGCTAGCACCCGAACCACCTGTTGGCGCCTCCATAAATAACTTACCCGGAGCAGCCTGTTGCATCTTATAAAAAATAGCCTTATCAGTAGCCACTATGAATGATTGATTATCCATAGTTTGTGCTGCTTTTATAATCTGCGATGTACTGCCAACCATATCAGCCAGCTTAACTACAGCTTCAGGAGACTCAGGGTGAACAAGAACAGCCGCGTCAGGGTAAACCTTCTTCAGGTCTTCTAACCCCTTAGCTTTGAATTCCTCATGCACAATACACGAACCATTCCACATCAGCATATCTGCGCCTGTCATACGCTGAATGTAATCCCCTAAGTGCTGATCAGGACCCCATATAATTTTTTCACCCTGATCCATTAGGCTTTGCACAATTTCTAAAGCAATACTAGAGGTAACAACCCAGTCAGCTCGAGCTTTTACTTCGACCGAGGTGTTCGCATACACAACCACTTTACGATCAGGATGTTTATCACAGAAAGCACTAAACTCATCAATAGGGCAGCCTATATCCAAAGAACACGTTGCTTCAAGTGTTGGCATTAGAATGGTTTTTTCAGGACTAAGAATTTTAGAGGTTTCACCCATGAATTTAACGCCAGCAACTACCAAGGTGTTCGCTGGGTGATCACGGCCAAATCGAGCCATTTCCAATGAATCTGCAACGCAACCACCAGTTTCATCAGCAAGAGCCTGCAAAACAGGGTCTGTATAATAATGAGCAACTAAAACCGCATTCTTTTCTTTTAGTAATTTTTTGATTTTTTCAACGTAGCTGCTTTTATCCGCATCATTCAATTCATTCAACACACCATAATCTAGGTGATTGCGGACTAAAGTATTAACGGCTTTATTGGCTTCGATGACTGTCATAACGCGGTAAACTATCTGATAAACAATTTAAGATTTGAATTTTAACATCATTCAAACCCATGTCGGAAATTGAATGCGCTAAAACGAAAAAAGGCAGAGTAAAAACTCTGCCTTTTTAAATTTGGTGGGTCGTGCGGGATTCGAACCTGCGACCAATTGATTAAAAGTCAACTGCTCTACCAACTGAGCTAACGACCCAAATTTGATGCTGCGTATTATAGTGATAAAAAATATTAAGTCAACAATTTCAATCACTTACTGCGTTTTTTCTTTCCGGCTTTTTCACTAATCTATTTAAAGAATGAGTGGTGGGTCGTGCGGGATTCGAACCTGCGACCAATTGATTAAAAGTCAACTGCTCTACCAACTGAGCTAACGACCCCCCAAGCGGGCGCAAATATTACTATTTCTCAGATATAATACAACCCCTAAGTGCTTCTTTTTACAGATATTTTTAAAAATAACGTAAAAAAAGGCCTTAAACCCTAGTTCGTGTAGTTTTCTTTTAAATACTTTCGAGCAAAACGGGCTGTGGCAGAATCTGAGAACTGCTTAACCACTAAAGACAGGTAGCGCTTACCCTGAGCCAAATCACCTAAGCGATGCAAAACCACACCTAACTTATACATAGAGTCAGCTGTTTTTTGATGATTAGGGAATTGATTCACAACAATTGTAAATGCTTTACGAGCATCATCTAGCTTACCCTGATTATAATAAATCTGGCCAAGCCAATAATATCCATTAACAACTAATGGGTTTTTTGGGTATTCCTGCAAAAAACTATTAAAACCATTAGCGGCCTCTTCGAGTTTTTTATCTTTCATTAACTCAAATGCCACAGTATACAATTCTTTAGCCCTATCTTTTGAAGGCTGACCAGTAGACTGGTCACTCTTAACAGCCTGCGACAACCGCCTATCCAAATCCAAGTAACGCTCTTTCTGCTCCGTTTTAAGCTTATTAAGCTCGTGACTCTGCTCCTCCACTACATTCTGTAGTTTTTGAAGCTCTTGCTTAAGCAAATCAATATCACTGAATAATATTTGAGCTGCCCCTGCTGATAAACCAGGAGCCTTAGGCGCAGCAGCCTGCTGTGTAGGCGATTGCTTCATCCCCCCCACAGAAGACCAGGTGTCAGCAAAAGAAGCACTCATAACCAACAACCCAGAAAGGGCTATTGGTAATGACTTGAATAGACCGTTATTCATTACTTGTATTTGATCTCAGTACGACGGTTTTTAGACCATGTAGAGTCATCAGAACCGATCATTGCAGGACGTTCTTCACCAAAGCTTACATTTTCCATTTGGCTAGGGTTTGCACCCTGAACAATTAAGTAACGCTTAACAGTATTAGCACGACGCTCGCCTAATGCAAGGTTGTACTCAACTGTTCCACGCTCATCACAGTGACCTTCAAGCACAACTTGAGCTTGAGGGTTAGCAACTAAGTATTCAGCATGTGCATTTAGCACGTCTTTAAATTCAGGACGAATCTCTGAACGATCGTAACCAAAGTAGACCGTTGTTTGCTCCATCAAAGAGTTAACAGCCATTTCAGCTTGTTCTTCAGTTACAACATCAAGATCAGGTGAGCCTGGAACACCTTGAGTCTGGCTTTCTTCGACAGCTTCTGCACCAGTCATAGCTGCTTCATCTGTAGTACCGCCACTGCTTGCGCAACCAACGATAGCCAGAGACAAAAGAGATACTGCAAATAATTTATTTAATTCCATCTTACTTTACCTTATTTTTTATCAATAATAATTTTTATAGTTAATCTAAATACGGGCCCCATGCGGGCTCTCTAACATCGCCATTTTTTGACGGTACTAAGAACTTCACATCTCCAGCAACTGACACGGCGGCCAATATACTACGGTTATTATATTTTGCTGCATACATTACCATAACTCCATTAGGAGAAACACTAGGGGACTCATCCAGTTCTGTGTCCGACGTCAAGGTCTGTAAAAGTCCTCTCACTAAATCCAAGGAAGCGATGCGAAATGGCGCACCTTTTTTAGCCTGATGCACCAAAACTAGGAATCGACCGTCTTGCGCCAACCTGGCCCTAGCATTATAACTGCCCTCAAATGTTAAGCGCTCGACATAACCACTACTCAAAGTAACCCTGTAAATTTGAGGATTACCACTACGACCACTGGTAAAGATAATGTGATCGCCATCAGGCATCCAATTAGGCTCGGTATCAATTGCATAATGATTGGTTACACGAGTCCAATGCCGAGTCGCCAAATCAATAATATAAATTTCTGGATTGCCATCTTTTGATAATACTAACGCCAGTTTTTTACCATCTGGTGAAAAAGAAGGCGCACTATTAATGCCCTTATTCGCACTCACTAGCTGTTTTTTACCTGTCACAAGGTCTTGTACATAAACTTTACTGCCAGAATCTTCTAGCATCACATACGCAAGACGCTTTCCATCAGGTGACCAAGTAGGCGAAAAGATCGAATACTTACTGCTTAATACAACCTTTTCTCTTGCCCCATCGCTGTCCGCTATGGATAAATTAAATTTTGTTCTTTTTGAATTTGTAGTCACATAAGCAATTTTAGTAGAAAACGCACCTCGAATGCCTGTTAGCTGCTCATATATCGCGTCACTGACTCTGTGAGCAATATCTCTTAACTGAGATTCTGTGCCTTTAAGCGATTGAGTCAGCAGCTCTTTTTCATTAAATACATCAAATAATTGATAACGCACTTGATATTGTTGATTAGGAAGTGCAGAAATGGTTCCTATCACGACATATTCTTGTTTCAACAAACGCCAATCAGTGAAATATATATCGTCTTCAGATTGAGGCTGGCTCAACATATCGTCAGGCTCTAGCAGTGAAAAATGCCCACTGCGCTCTAAATCCGTTCGAACTATTTCGTCAACACTGTCTTTTGCAGAGCCTTCGAATTTAAAAGGCACCACTGAAATGGGAATAGACGATGCAATCCCTTGAGTAATCTCAATCGTCAATTCTGCCTGTGCACTGACGCACAAGCTCATTAGCAAAAAGGATAAATACCGTTTCATCATAATCTTGCATTTTCCGGTTTAAGTTTGATTAAAAATTTTCTAAATTGTTCTTCAAATAAAATAGAATCTTGCGGCACAGGGAACCTGCCCACCTTCCATACAGCTTGCTCAGCACTTCGGTCAAGCGCGCCATTACCACTGGATTCAACAACCTGAACCTCAGTAACCTCTCCAGTCGGAACCATAAAGATCCTTAGTAGTACCACTTGATCATGCTGTGCACTTGGAGGAAACCGCCACACACTTTGAATCAATGCTTTAATTTGACTTGCGTGGCTTGCTATTGCGGCTTGATCCTTTTCAGCTTGGCGCGCCTGAACTTCTTCATTTAATAGTTCATTCAGATTCATAAGCGCTTCTTCTTCCTCTAGGGCCTGACTAAGGTCCGCGCCTGGCAAGGGTAAAGGGGCTTGTTTTATGGGCTTTGGCTTATCTTTAACCTTTGGCTTAGCCGCTGGCTTTTTAACCTTATCAATGACTTTTGGTTTAGGCTTTTTAGCTTTAACGACCGGTTTAGAGGGTTTCTTTTTGACAGGCTTTTTGACTGTTTTAGGTTTGGGCTTGTCAATATGGATGATTTTTGCCGATATGTGCTTAGGCACTTTAACAATCGAGACTTCACTCTGAATCCAATTAACAGAAACCGAAACCAATATCGCGACCACAATCAAGGTGGCAGCAATCACTGGCAAAGAGAAACTTCGAGGGTCGCTTACAGGTAAAAACTGCATACTACTTACCTGTAGTTTGAGGTGCTTCGGTAACCAGTCCAACGCTGATCGCTCCTGCTGCTTGTAGGGTCGTCATCAAATCGATTACTTTGCCGTACGACACATCCTTGTCGCCTCGCACCATCACATCAGTTTGAGGTTGAAGCTTTAATATTTTTGAAACAAAGCGCTGTACGTATTCTAGGTTTGCAGCTGCGTCTTCATCCCGACCACGTTCAATTACATAATGCCCAGCCTTAGTAATCGAGATGATTAGCGGCTCTTCTTTTTTAGGTGTTTTGAGTGGCTCACTGGCTGCTTGTGGTAGATCAACCTTTACACCCTGATTCAACACTGGTGCCGTAATCATAAAAATAACCATCAATACCAACATAACGTCGATATATGGCACCACATTCATTTCGGCTATAGGACGACGCTTTACTCTAGCCATTAGTATCAGTCACCGTTTGAGTGGGTGCAGAAGCTGGCTTTGTTTTTTTATACACTTGGCGATGCAGGACACTTATAAATTCTTCGCTAAACGTCTCATAATTGGTCACTACTTGATCAAGTTTGGTTGTGAATCGATTATAAAAAATCACTGCTGGAATCGCAGCAAACAAACCAATCGCCGTTGCAATTAGTGCTTCTGCAATACCCGGAGCAACCGTAGCAAGCGTGGCTTGATGCACATTTGCCAAGCCTCTAAAACTGTTCATGATGCCCCATACTGTTCCAAATAAACCAATATAAGGACTGGTCGAACCCACTGTTGCTAAAAATGATAAGTGATTTTCGAGTAATTCTGATTCTCGTGTGGTGGCCACGCGCATGGCACGCTGAGTACCTTCCATAATGGAATCTGGGTCGGCACTGCTTTGCTGACGTAAGCGACTAAACTCGCGAAAGCCCGCTGCAAATATATTCTCTACGCCAAAAGCAGGCGGCTCTTGGTTAATTTCGCGATACAACTGGCTTAAATCCATACCAGACCAAAAGCGGTCTTCAAAATTCATGTAACTTGATCTGGCTGCACTTAACACTCGTTGGCGCTGAACAATCACAACCCAGGATGCAAAAACAGCCGCCATTAATACCAGCATTACACCTTTTACAACCCAGCTGGCATTTGCCACCAGTGACCATAAAGTCATGGATTCATTCACACGTATCTCCTTTATTTACTTCTTCAATGCACTTAAACATCAAAAGCATTAATAATTTTGGCCGGTATCGCGGCTGGCTTCATCGTACTGCTATTTAAACATGCAATGGTGACTTCAGCCGATAATTTTTTAGTCTCGCCACACATAATAACTTGCTGCATGATCAGCGACGCTTTCTTCATTTTTTCGATTCTAACATGAACAATAAGTTCATCATCTAAACATGCAGGATTAATCCATTTAATATTCATGTTTCGAACAACAAAAACAATACCCTGCTGTTGTAATTCAGATTGATTAAACCCTAAATTTCTTAACCATTCCGTGCGGGCCCGCTCAAGAAAATGCAAATAACGGGCATGATAAACAATTCCGCCTGCATCCGTATCTTCAAAATACACTCGAATTGGCCAGATAAATGAATCACTCATAGGAATAGTCCTAGAACTTAATCTTTTTCAGGTTTAGGGGGTAGGCCAAAATGGGTATACGCATGCTCCGTAACTACACGCCCTCTTGGTGTTCGCATCATAAAACCTTGCTGTATTAAGTAAGGTTCTAGTACGTCTTCAATGGTATCTCGCTCTTCACTTATGGCTGCGGCTAACGAATCAACCCCGACAGGTCCGCCACCAAATTTTTCAATCATGGCCAATAATAAGCGTCGATCCATATGGTCTAAACCATGGGTATCAACATGCAACATGTTAAGCGCTAAGTCGGCCATTTCTTGAGTAACATCACCACTGCCTTTTACTTCAGCGTAATCTCTTACACGCCTTAACAAACGATTGGCAATTCGAGGAGTGCCACGAGATCGCATAGCCACTTCTTTAGACCCTTCATCGTCTATTGATACATCCAATAGACCCGCACTGCGACTCACAATACCCGTTAGGTCTTTAACATTATAAAACTCAAGACGCTGCACGATTCCAAAGCGGTCACGTAAGGGGGCTGTTAATAAACCCGCACGAGTAGTGGCACCCACTAGCGTAAAAGAAGGGAGATCTATTTTTAAAGATCGTGCAGCAGGCCCCTCACCTACCATGATATCTAACTGATAATCTTCCATTGCAGGGTAAAGAATTTCTTCAATGGCAGGGCTTAATCGATGAATTTCATCAATAAATAAAACATCCCCATCTTCTAAATTGGTAAGCATGGCAGCCAGATCACCGGCCTTTTCTAATACAGGGCCAGAGGTCGATTTAATATTGGCGCCCAATTCATTTGCAATAATATTGGCTAACGTGGTTTTACCCAGCCCTGGAGGGCCAAAGATTAACGTGTGATCCAATGATTCTTTGCGAGCTTTTGCTGCACCTATAAAAATCTCCATTTGCTCACGCACCGCAGGCTGACCTTCATAGTCTGCTAGTAGCGTAGGGCGAATGGCCCTATCGATAGGGGTTTCTTGTGGCACAAGTTCTGGTTTCTCAGCACTGACAAAACGATCACTTTCAATCATGGAAATACTCTATTCAAAAACGTGCTTGGTAAATACAACTCTTATTAAAATTGCTTGCTACTGCTTCAACATGCCTTTAAGCGCAAAACGAATCAGGTCTTCGGCACCTTTTACAGGCTCTTTTATGGCCGCAATGGATTTAGCGGCCTCTGTCGGTTTATACCCTAACGCAATCAGTGCTCCTTCAGCTTCCATGATCCACTGATCTAACGAAGCTGGCCCTGGATTAGCCGTCGCCATCATCGGTAACTCAGCATCTATGTGCCACTCTTTCAGGCGGTCTTTCATTTCAACCACCAAACGCTCGGCGGTTTTTTTACCAATACCCGGTATGCGCACCAAGGCAGCAGAGTCGCCTTCAAGTACACTTCTAACAAAGTTATCAGCTTCGATTCCCGATAAAATTGAAAGAGCCAACTTAGGCCCCACACCAGAAACCTTAATCAATGCACGAAACAGCTTTCGCTGCTGCTTATCAGAAAACCCAAATAAAACCTGTGCATCTTCTCGCACAACAAAATGAGTATGTAGGGTGACCTGCTGACCTAACGCTGGCAAGTTATAGATAGATGTCATGGGGGCTAGCACTTCGTAGCCTATACCATTCACATCAATAAGGAGTTCTGGGGATTGCTTTTCAAGCAAAGTGCCTGTGATTCGACCGATCATAATTTAATCACTTATCATTAAAGTACTGTAAATATAGCCAGTAGAATACCCAAACCTACGCCGAATGGCTAGTAGAGGGGTTTTCTAGCCTGAATAATTTTTCAAACGCCCATTTTTCTGTTTGCTAGCACCCGCTTTTGCCATCAAATTAAAATGGCTATAAGCATGCGTAATCGCAATGGCCAGTGCATCTGCGGCGTCTTCTTGAGGCTTACCGGGCAAGTTAAGTAATATTTGAACCATGTGCTGAACCTGCTCTTTTTCAGCGCTTCCCTTACCTGTTACTGCTTGCTTAACGGCTCTTGCCGCGTATTCAGCAACCGGTAAATCGTGATTGGCCGCAGCAACAATGGCACTGCCCCTTGCCTGCCCTAGCTTAAGAGCCGAATCGGCATTCTTGCCCATAAACACCTGCTCTATGGCAAATTCATCCGGATGGTTTTCAGCAATAATCTGACTGACACAATCAAAAATCTGTTTTAGGCGATACGCCAGGTCTCGGGACGTGTCGATGCGAATACACCCCGAGGTGATGTACCTTAATTTACTGCCTTGATACTCGATTACACCAAAGCCGGTTAATCGCGAACCTGGGTCAATTCCCAGAATGATTGCCATAACAAAAAACCTAAGCCTTTGAATCAAAAGAAAAATTAAAAAAAGAATATACCAGATAGAGAAAACTCCCTCTATCAAGAACACTCCATTCGAATCAATTGTGACAATAAGGACACAAAAGTGAAATAAATTAGTCAAATTCAAGTGATAGATTTTAACAAATCGAACAAAAAGAGCGATCCATGAAAGACTTGAATTTATCCATATTGGCACTGCTGATAATAACAGGCCTATATCTAGCCTATAAAATTTACGTTCGCCTTCAGTTATCCATCGCTAAACACCCCTCGTTAAAAGGGCACAGTAAATGGTCAAGAAGAGTGGCCAGCCAACTGCCTTTTTTTGCCTACGACGAGCACCAATACTTTGCTACAGACAATGCACCATTAGATATTTCAGAAAAACGCAAACAAGGCTTTAAGCGATTAAGGGACCACATTCGCGAGCATGCACCTAAAACATTAAAGACAAGTGCCGCCTTAGAAAGTGGCGTGTCCGATGTGTGCTTTACCAGTGAGTATCGCATTCCATTTCCGTATCGAAGCCTATTACCAAAAGAATTCAAATTAGGCTCAATGATTGAAGAGAGTAAGGGCACACAAATTAAAGATCTAGACGGCAACTGGAAATACGACGTATCAGGCTCCTATGGTGTGAATGTGTTTGGCTATGATTTTTATAAACAATGCTTAGAAGAAGGCTCGCAGAAAGTAAAATCTCTCGGCCCTGTATTAGGCTCATACCACCCTTTAATCAAAGAAAATGTAGAAAAAATAAAACATATCTCAGGGCTTGATGAAGTCTCATTCCACATGTCCGGCACTGAAGCTGTTATGCAGGCCGTTAGACTTGCTCGATACCATACGGGGCGCACACACCTTGTTCGATTATGCGGTGCCTACCATGGTTGGTGGGATGGCGTACAACCTGGGGTTGGTAATAAGCGTGAAATAAACGACGTATACACATTAGCTGATCTAAGTGACAAAACGTTAACTGTTCTTAAAACTCGAAAAGATATCGCCTGCGTACTAATAAACCCCATGCAAGCGTTCCACCCTAATTCTGATACCGCCTCTGACGCCACGTTAATTGCAAGCGATCGCTCAACCAACTTTCATAAAGCTGAATACACCAAGTGGTTAAAGCAAATCAGAGAAATATGCAGCGATAGAAACATCGTGCTGATTTTTGACGAGGTATTCACTGGGTTTCGATTAACGCATAGAGGCGCCCAAGGGTACTTTGATATACAAGCCGATCTAGTGACATATGGAAAAACATTGGGTGGCGGCCTACCTGTTGGGGTTGTAGCAGGCACACATACACTTATGAAGCGATTTAAAAACAATCGCCCCGCCGACGTATCCTTTGCAAGAGGCACTTTTAATTCTCACCCCTATGTTATGGCTTCTATGAATACTTTTCTAAATAAAATTGAAGAGCCTTTTTATCAAGATCAATACAAGCACCAAGAAGCCACATGGAACCGTCGAGTTAACGCATTAAACGATCGCCTAAGCACCGAGAACATACCTATCAATATTAAGAATATGCACAGCGTGCTTTCTGTCCTATTTACACAACCTAATCGCTATAACTGGGTGTTTCAATTTTACTTACGTAACGCCGGACTAGAACTCAGCTGGATAGGTTCTGGCCGAATGATCATGAGCTTCGATTTTACTGATGAAGATTTTAATGAAGTGATCGAACGATTTATCAGTGCAGCAAATCAAATGAAAAATGACGGTTGGTGGTGGGCAAACGAGACCCTCACAAACAAGAACATAAAACGTCAATTTTTGATTGATATGTTAACGGCCAAATTTCCCATGGCAAGAAAATTTCTAAACTCACCATTGATCCAGACCAAAAGTGGCATCAAGACAAACACTGTGAACCAGACTCAGTTTACAAGCCTTGATGAAAATACAGAGACTCAAGTAAACACTGAATCAAAAGCAAGCACTTCTTCAAACAAGGTAAAAAAGGCGAGTTAACGATGAATCCATTTATAAACAGTTCAACTGAATCGTCTTTTAGATCGGACCTTCAATCTGAATTTAAATCATACTTAAATCAACAATCAAAACGCTTCAAAGCTGAGGATTGTTTAAAGATCGACTTTCATTGCCACGATCATAACAGCGACATTCCGGACGAACTCTGGGGACGAATTCTGCGCCTGCCTGAGACCTGGCTTAAAACTAAAAATCTGATCAAACAACTTAAAGAAAATGGCAGTGATGTGATTACCATCACCAATCATAATAATGCTCGATCTTGTTGGAATATGATTGATAAAGGAGAGGAGATTTTAGTAGGTTCAGAATTCACCTGCTTCTTTCCTGAATATGAACTATTTGTTCATGTCTTAACCTATGGATTTAACAAAGAACAAGAAGACATACTAAATCAAAAACGACACAATATTTACGATTTCCTGCGTTACACACACTCTATTAACGTCCCAGTTATACTTCCACATCCACTGTATTTTTATACCCGAAACGAAAAAATTGATATTTCTCTTTTCGAAAAATTTGCAGTGATGTTCCAACGATTTGAAGTATTAAATGGCCAACGAGATGTTTGGCAGAGCGTGCTCACACTTAACTGGGCTCAAGGATTAACCCCTGAAAAAATTGAAGCTTATGGAAAAAAACATAACCTAAACCCTATGGATTTTGGCGTTGACCCTTTTAAGCCCAAAGTACTCACCGGAGGTTCTGACGATCACACTGGGATTTTTGCTGGGCAATGCGGTTCATATCTATATATTAAAGACCTACAAAATCGCCTAAAAACAACCCCCGCCAGTGAGCTAGCATTAGAAGCCATTCGAAAAGGAGACATAGCGCCGTATGGCAGTGTGGGAGAAAACCAAAAATTAAACATCGCGTTACTGGACTATTTCTCGCAAGTGGCCACCAAGATCAAAGACCCAGGCATGTTCAGAATCCTATTACATCGTGGTACACCCTTTGACAAAGTGGCTTGCTTTGCGATCAGTAACTTATTACTAGAGATGCAGAAGCACAAAAATACTATGAAGTTTTTTGGATTTGTGCACGATGCATTAAAAGGCAAGAAGCCAAACAAAATACTAAAATGGGCCGTATCAAAAGATTATCGATTTTGCATACAGTACTTAGAAAAAATTGCAGATGCCCACAATGAATCTCCAGATGTTTTTGCAGAAACCGTTAATCGATGCATTGAAGACTTATTCAGCCACCTGAACAAACTAATTGTATCCCGTGTAGAAACTAGCTTTAAGCACATTGATGCCTCAAAAATAAATGCATTATCGGCTGAAGATATCACTCAAAAATTCGAGATCCCTAGTCAATTAACTTCATTATTTTTCGGTAATAGTAAAAAGCAAGACAACCTAAGTAATATAAAAGTTGGAAAACTATTAGACAACCTGTCATTCCCTGTACTCATTAGCCTGATGCTTGCAGGATCTAGTCTAGCGTCTACACGCGTGCTTTACCAAAACCGAAGTTTTTTAAACGAATTTTCTGATTACATTGGTAAAAGCCAACACCAAAAAAAGGCCTTATACCTAACAGATACTTTACGAGACAAAAATGGTGTCTCCAATTCGCTATCGGGTAAGTTAGCTGAGATACAACGGGCCAATTTACCCGTTGATTTTTTAATTTGTCATCCAGACGCTCAACCTGAAGATCACTTACATGTTGTGCGCCCCATTGCAAAATTCAATATCCCCCAATACCCAGATCAAGAAATACGCATTCCCGATTTAATGGAAATCGCTCGTATATTCTATGATGGGGGCTACGATCGTATTGTTTGTTCGACAGAGGGTCCCATGGCCCTAGTTTCTATGTTTATTAAAGAAATGTTTAACGTTAAAAGTTACTTCTTTATGCATACCGATTGGATGGACTTTATCAAAGCCACCACCGATCTCAATCAATACTCCCAAGATCGAGTACGACGAATCATTCGCGCCTTATATAACCGCTATGATGGTGTTTTTGTTTTAAACAGTGATCATAAAGAATGGTTAACGGGTTACGATATGCAACTTCCAAAAGACAGTGTGCACCTAACCGCCCACCACGCGTTACCTGTTGACTTAAATGCCACTCGCATTAAGAAATCCGATTTAATCCCTGGTGCAAATGACAATACTCCCGTGATGTTCATCGCATGTCGAATCAGTAAAGAAAAAGGCCTGTTTGACTTACCTGAAATCATTGATCGAGCCAAACAAAAAATTCCAAATTTAAAAATTGTCATTGCAGGTCAAGGCCCTGCCACTGAAGAATTAAAAACTCACTTACCAGATGCCGTTTTCTTAGGGTGGCAAACCAAGAAACAACTATCGGCCTTATATTTAAGCCTAGATTTATTCATATTCCCTTCTAAATTTGACACCTTTGGCAATGTCATTATTGAGTCTTTTTCTCACGGAATGCCAGCTTTGGCCTATAACATGAAGGGCCCTAAAGACATCATTCAGAACGAAAGAAATGGATATTTAGTCAATTCCATTGAGGAAATGAGTGACAGCATTATTAAATTCTACAGTAGTGATGTAAATCGCAGCGCTATGAAAACCCATGCCATACAGCGTGCAGCGGAGTACCAAGCAGAGCCAATCATGCAGCAGTTTTTATTCAATATGGAATTGGAAACACCTGCCCTATACAACAATCAAAGAACGGTGGCTTAGCATATGAATAAATCCATACCTGCGTTAAGCAAGATAGAACAACTAAACTTTTTGTTAACCAACAGAATACCTAGGCGCTTATCCACTCAATTTATTGGCTGGTTCAGTAAGATTGAAAACCCCATTGTGGCTAAAATATCTATCTTTTCTTGGTCTTTATTTGCAGAAGACTTGCGCTTAAAAGACGCCAAGAAACGTACATTCACAAGTTTGCAAGATTGTTTTATACGTGAATTAAAACCTGGTTTACGCCCCATTGATCAAGCTGAAGATATTGTTAGCAGTCCATGTGATGCCATCATTGGAGAATGCGGTAACATTCAAGGAAAAACAGTACTTCAAGCAAAAGGATTTCCATATGAATTAAACGAATTAATTCCAGATGGTCTACTGTGCGAGAAATATAAAAACGGGACCTATGTCACCTTAAGATTAAAATCCAGCATGTATCATCGTTTTCATGCTCCTGTTGATTGCAATGTTAAAAAAATAAATTATTTATCTGGAGACACCTGGAATGTAAATCCCATCGCGCTTAAAAAAGTTGAAAAATTATTTTGTAAAAATGAGCGAGCCATCCTTGAATTAAACACAGGGGATCAAACTGGCAGTATTACCCTAGTACCCGTGGCCGCCATTCTGGTGGCTTGCATGAAATTTAACTTTATTCCCGATCCTTTAGACCTTAAATACAAAGGCCCCAATTACATTCATTGTAATGCAGATTTTTCTAAAGGAGACGAAATGGGATATTTCCAACACGGCTCTACCATCATCCTATTTGCGAGCAAAGGCTATCAATTGGCTGAAGGCATCCAAACAGGTAAACGCATTAATATGGGTGAACCTTTATTAAGCGGCCACAAAAAAATCCGTTAATTTAAACAGTAAAAATCAAAAGAGGAAACACCATGAACTTTATTGAAGAACTTAGACAGCAACGCTGGGATGACCACCGTTTTTATCATCACAATCGTGTAAATCAATTTTTACACCTATTAAGTGCATGTTGCTTTTTAGCCAGTTATGTTTTGGTATTTTACTACCCAGCTGCTGCAGCATTGGTTGGATGGCTATTGGCCATGTCACTGCGCCAAACAGGTCATTTTTTCTTTGAGCCAAAAACATACGACAAAGTAAACCAAGCAACACATGAATATAAAGAAAGCGTCAAAGTTGGCTACAACCTAAGACGAAAAGTCATCCTAATATCCATCTGGGCGCTAGCACCCTTTGTGCTCATCTTTGACTCAACCTTTTTTGGCCTACTAGTCGCCCACACAGATGAAATGGGATTAATTAATAACATAGCACTCTTATGGTTATTCATTGGCTTAGGAGCCATTGTATTTAGAACCGTTCACCTATTTAAAATAATGGGTATTCAATCTGGCTTAGTTTGGTTTACTAAAATCCTAACAGACCCATTCCATGATATTAAAATTTATAAATCATCCCTAGGTCATCTTTTAAAAGGTGATATGTACGATACTATGGATCACAACTGGTCGATTAAATAGTCCATAAAAACTAAAAAACCAGTATCCATGAGGATATTGGTTTTTTTATTTTAGTAATCACAAAAAATAGACTAGGACTTTCATGAATGAAAATTATTAATATTAGGTTGTGGTAGTAAACCTAAAACCTTTAAATAACAACCTTAGTTTTAAAAAAGAAAAACACTGATTACTTAATACTGATTACTTAATACTATCCGCCTATAAATATCATTTACCCCAAATATATTCACAGTTGTTATACCGTATTAGCCGTATTATATGCATTAGTTCTATCTTAGTTAATCCATATACATAAGTGCCTCAGTACACCCCATACTAGCAACTAAAAAAATGCCCGGTTAATCCAGGCATTTGAAACTGAATTTAATCAGCGGCGGAATGATTAATTCATGCCCACGTTAATGAGCATCATTCATTAGTCACTGCCGAAAATATCTCGGGTGTACACTTTATGTGCCACCTCTTCCAGCACATCTTCTAACCGGTTAGCGACAATCACATCAGACACCCTTTTAAATTCATCAAGATCTGTTATGACCTCTGAGTGAAAAAATTCAGATTCTTGCAATACAGGTTCATACACCACCACCTTGATACCTTTAGCTTTTATACGCTTCATTACGCCCTGTATGGCAGACGCTCTAAAATTATCTGATCCTGTTTTCATGACCAACCGATAAATGCCAACAACGGATGGATTGCGCTTTATAATTGAGTTTGCAATAAAATCTTTACGAGTTAGATTGGCATCAACAATGGCTCGTACCATGTTGTTTGGTACATTTTTAAAATTAGCCAATAATTGCTGTGTATCTTTAGGCAAGCAATAGCCACCGTACCCAAAAGAGGGGTTATTGTAGTGATCACCTATTCGAGGGTCTAACCCCACCCCTTCTATGATTTGCTTCGTATTTAAACCATGAGTTTCGGCATAAGTGTCCAGTTCATTGAAATAGGCTACCCGCATGGCTAGGTAGGTATTTGAAAACAATTTAACCGCTTCTGCTTCTGTACTATCAACGAATAAGGTTGCTATATTTTGTTTAATTGCACCCTGGGCTAGCAACTTTGCAAAAATCTCCGCACGCTCAGACCGTTCACCCACAATAATTCGTGATGGATGTAAGTTGTCGTACAACGCTTTTCCTTCACGTAAAAATTCAGGTGAAAAGATAATGTCGTTACATTGATATTTTTCTTTTGCTAATTGAGTAAATCCAACAGGAACCGTGGATTTTATTATCATGATGGCATTTTCATTAATCGCCATAACATCTTGTATCACGCTTTCTACAGAGCTTGTATCAAAATAGTTTGTATCGGGGTCATAGTCGGTAGGTGTGGCGATAATGACGTATTGAGCATTTTTATATGCATCTTCTTTATTCAGGGTCGCGCGAAAATTAAGTGTTTTATTTTGTAGAAAATCGGTTATTTCAGTGTCTTCTATGGGGGATTGTCGGTCATTTAATAAATTTACCTTTTCTTCAATGATGTCCACTGCCACTACTTCATTGTGCTGAGACAACAACATAGCATTAGAAAGCCCTACATACCGGGTACCAGCAATTGCAATTTTCATAGATCGCGCGCGAGAATCCTCGCCTCCTTTTCATATTGTTAAGGAGTATTAGTAGGATAAGCACTTTACGATTACGTGACGATTTTAGGACAGTTACATGACACTTGATTTTTCTACGATGAATTGATTTATAGGTCTCAGGGTGACTCTAATCCGGATTTATTTGCTTGATCGGGCACGGAGTGCCCTCACACGTATTCTTAATACGGCAGTGGGTATTCACGCCTTACTTTCTGAATGGCCTCAACGACCTCGTTGGATAAATTCACATCGATAGAATCAATATTACTTTTTAAATAATCCATATTAGTGGCCCCAATTAATGTAGAGCTAACAAAGTTTTGTTGATTTACAAAGGCCAGTGCCATCTGACATGGGTCAAGCCCATGTTCCTGTGCAATTGCAATATATGCTTGTGTGGCGGCATCTACCAGCGCTCCCACTCGGTGTTCTGGTCGAGTTTCTAAGGTTAGACGCGCCCCTTCTGGTTTAGCACCGCTCAGGTACTTTCCACTGAGTATGCCGCGGGCCAAAGGTGACCAAGCCAATAAACCCACATCTTCATGTATGGATATTTCACTTAGATCCTGTTCGAAATGTCGGCACAATAATGAGTATTCATTCTGAATGGAGGCCATTCTTGGTAAGTTGTTTTCTTGCGCTATTTGCAACCACTTATTAATTCCCCAAGCGGTTTCATTAGACAAGCCTATATGTCGAATCTTACCAGCTTGTATTAATTCGTTGAGTACAGTTAAAACCTCTAGGAAGTTTTCTTCTTCTGCTCTGGCATTAAAATCAGGGGCGAAACCCCACATTTTTCCAAAGTGGTAAGAACCACGATTTGGCCAATGTAACTGATACAGATCGATATAATCAGTCTGTAAACGGATTAAACTGGCTTCAACGGCGGCAAGCACAGTACGTCGGTTTATTTGATTATCGCCATCACGCAGCCAAGGCATTCCTGGTCCTGCAATTTTTGAGGCTAAAATCACTTTTTCACGATTGCCCCTTGCTTTGAACCAGTTTCCAATAATCGTTTCTGTGGCTCCGTAGCGCTCTGGACTTGGGGGAATGGCGTATATTTCTGCGGTATCAAAGAAATTAACACCCCGCTCTAGGGCATAGTCCATTTGCTCAAAGCCTTCTTCCTGAGTATTTTGCCAGCCCCAGGTCATGGTGCCTAAACCAATCAGGCTGATGTCTAAATCGGTTCGGCCTAGCTTTGTATATCTCATGTTTATTCCTGCTTACACACTAACGTGTTGTACAACTGTCTATTTACAGCAACCTACTTACAACAACCTACTTGCAACAACTATAAAACATTTTAACTCTAAGCTCACTTTCATTTACGCTTAAACGAAAGGCTAAACATTGCTAAACTACTAAGTCAGTAAATGACATAGCGATAAGATTAAATGACAGGACGATTTTGAACACACTCATTTTTCAAATTACACTCAAACAGTGGGACAAAAGCCAAAGGTCTGATCAACATATCGCGGACCGCCAGGCCTTAGCCACTGAACACTCAATTTTAGGTAAAGCTGAATTCATTGTACTGGGTATGCCCTGCATTATGGATCAGCGCGCCATTCATTTAATTGAATCAGATACTGTTATAACGGGTAACGCGGCAGGAAGAAAAATAGATAAGTTTCTGTTAACAGACGGCTCTATCAAGATAGATCGTTTCACCCTATTTAAAGATGAAGACAACCCCCAAACACTTCATATTCAATACACAGGGGAGAATAATCAAATCAGATCCATAGGCTCATTAGATACCTTACAATCTGATAGCTGGTGCAAAGCCAGTTATCAGTGGCGCTACCGCTTAGAATCAAACAGTCACATTTTTTGGCAATACGAGCAGCTCACCATCAACATGGCCTGTTTAGACACCATTGATCCCGAACATTTTATAAATCACTCACCTAGCATTTTGTTTGTGGCCCCTGAAGATTAAAGGCTTACAACAACCATAAGGGGTTGCTGTTCAGATTTAAATGGCCCGCGCTAAAAAGAGTTTAGACACAGCTAGGGTATTCGCGCCTCACTTACTTGATCCTGTTGTCTTATCAGACATTCATTACGATAATCCATTACAACATTCAATTGTTATACTGTATTCTTGTCGCGCCCTCCTAACTTACAGTTGTATACCTTATGAAAATGTCTAAAACCATTCGTAAAATGAATGACAAGCTACTAGGCGCAATCAAAACTCTGAATGATCAAGCAGCTGAAGAATTAGATGGACTAACAAGATTAGACCATACCGTTAAGTTTGACCTATTCCCTGGTAGCTTATTGGTAAACTGCCACTTTGAATCACAAGCCGCATTAGAAAAAAATATGAATGCTGAAAAAGAGTTTCAGAAAAAGCTTCAAAAGTTACTATTAAAGCAAGGTATTGTACTAAAAGATGTTAAGCAGAATTTGAAATTCATTATTGAAAATTAGGCTTGGAAGTAGATGACACACGTTTCACATTTTTGATTAAACCTAATAACCAATGAAATCTGAACGTGTGATATTACTTCTTCTTACACTTAATATTCCCTTTTTGCGTATCCAGCATTTTAATATAACAGCTATTATTAAGTACCCATAAGCCACCACTACAATAAAACTTCGGATCAACAAGGCCTTGTGTCATTTGACCTTCGCAACTGTTCATAAGCCTGCGTAAGTTGTCTTTAGCACAAAGAATGGCTAAATGGCGATCGCCATCTCGCTTAACTGTACAGTGCTCTTGAATATCAAATAGACTGAAATCATAGCCTTCAATATTTTGAACCTTTAAATCTTTGGAGAGTTCACATGCCGTGCATAACAGCAATCCCAATAACGGAATAAGCAATTTAAACATGGTCACCTCCACTTTTAGCAAGAATTGTATAATTAACCCATAGTATAGTGCAGATTATCGAAGTCTACTTTTTCACTATTATTGACCATTTACAGGCTTTGATTAAATTTGATAAGCATCTAACTGCATGTTCTTGATTCTTCGATTCGAAAATTCAAAGGTAGCTATATAGCGCCTTTCACCTGTGGACGTGAATTCAAATTTGAAATAACGGTGTATTTTCAAATTACCATTCTCATCCCGCTTAATCGTAAACTTGGTTTGCTGGACCGTATCATCTAATAATAAAATATCTTGCTGCTTACAATAATCAACCGCCAGCACATAAGCGTACTGTTTAATGCCCCGATCAAACCACCAGACATAAGGAATTAAACATAACAGTAAAACAATGAACAAATCGCCCATTAACATAGTATCTTCCAAAAAATTAGTCACTCTCAATCAACAACATATCACAACTGTCTAGTCTAGACGTATGAAATTAGTACTTACCCAACATCCCAATTAAAACGTCTATTTTTTGATAAAAAAGAGGCACAAAAAAAGAAGCCCGCAGGCTTCTTTTTTAATGAAACAAATAACTAGTCACACTCTAAGAATGCACTAATTATTACTTAGTTTCTTTAGGGCGTAACTGAATACCCACTTCACGTAGATTTTTAGTCTCTACCTGACCAGGTGCTTGTGTCATTACACATGCAGCAGATTGCGTTTTAGGGAATGCAATTACTTCACGAATGCTTTCTGAACCCGTTAGTAGCATTATGATTCGGTCTAAACCGAACGCTAAACCACCGTGTGGTGGTGCGCCAAACTGAAGTGCGTCTAACAAGAAGCCAAATTTCTCACGCTGCTCTTCTTCTGAAATATTCAGAATTTCAAACACTGTTTTTTGCATTTCTTGATCGTGGATACGGATCGAACCACCACCTAGCTCACAACCGTTTAATACTAGGTCGTAGGCACGAGATAATGCGTTTGCAGGATCAGCTTTTAGCTCTTCTGGCGAACAAGAAGGAGCCGTAAATGGGTGGTGAATCGCTGTTAGGCCACCGTCTGAAGTTTCTTCAAACATTGGGAAGTCGATTACCCATAAAGGTGCCCATTCAGTGGTTAGCATGTTTAGGTCTAGACCCAATTTAACACGCAGTGCACCAAGTGCTTCGTTTACGATTTTTTCTTTATCAGCACCAAAGAATACGATATCGCCATTTTCAACATTTAAACGCTCCATGATCTTCATGGTGTTGTCTTCGCCGATAAACTTAATGATTGGCGACTGTAGGCCATTAACACCATTTTCAAGTTCGTTTACTTTGATCCAAGCAAGACCCTTAGCACCATAAATACTTACATACTTGGTGTAAGCATCAATTTGCTTACGAGACAGCTGCGCGCCACCCGGTACTTTAAGCGCTGCGACACGACCTTTAGGGTCTTTAGCAGGGGCTGCAAATACTTTGAATTCGATGTCTTGTAGCAAATCAGCTACATCTACCAATTCCATAGGAATACGTAAATCAGGCTTATCAGAACCATATTTATTCATAGCTTCGCTATAAGGCATATGTGGCAGCTCACCAAGTTCGATGTTTAGCTGCTCTTCAAAGATGGCTTTTAACATAGATTCAGCAGAACCCATGATGTCTTCTTCGTTAATGAACGACGCTTCCATATCAATCTGAGTAAATTCAGGCTGACGGTCAGCACGTAAATCCTCATCACGGAAACATTTAGCAATTTGGTAGTACTTATCAAAGCCAGAAACCATTAGCAGCTGTTTAAACAACTGAGGAGACTGTGGTAACGCAAAGAATGAACCTTGGTGAGTACGGCTAGGTACCAAATAGTCACGAGCGCCTTCAGGAGTAGCACGCGTTAGGATTGGTGTTTCAATATCCAAGAAACCTTGCTGGTCTAGGATGTTGCGAATTTGCATGGTTACTTTATGACGGAAGCGCAGGTTATGCTGCATTTCATCACGGCGTAAATCCATATAACGGTAGTTAAGACGAACATCTTCACCAACTGGTGAGTAATCATCTAACGGGAATGGCGGTGTCTTTGCTTTATTAAGGATGGTGATGTCTTTACCAAGAACCTCAATTTGACCCGTGGTCATACCGCTGTTTTCGCTGCCCGCAGGACGAGCACGTACACGGCCATTAATTTGAACAACAAATTCACTGCGTACACTGTTAGCGATATTGAAGGCATCAACCGTATCAGGATCAAATACAACCTGTACCAAACCTTCACGGTCACGAACGTCTAAAAAGATTACACCACCGTGATCGCGACGACGATGTATCCAACCGCAAAAAGTAACGGTTTCATCAATTAGGGTTTCTGTAATTTCACCACAGTAATGGCTGCGCATAGTGGGTTTCCAATCTATCTACAATTATATGTTGAGTTATATGTTAAGTAATTCTGCTATTTCACATCTAACAAGTAAGTAAGCACTAACATCGTGCTATTTTCTTTATCAATTTAAGAGCCGTGTTCTTATCTTCAAGCCTAGGATATTAAAGGATTTCCCTTTTATATATCGCGATAACTGGCCAGCAATCACAACTGCCTAATCGGTTTTACCAAAAAAGGTAAGCATTATACCCACTTTGAGGCAAATTCCGACATCTTCTAGGCCTGCTATGCTTATTTAATAAGGAGGGTCTAATGAACAGCCCACAAGTAACCGATTTTGACCCTGAAATCATCAGTGATCTTAAGGATGAGCTGGCAGAGAAGCGGCAACGTTGTAATGATTACCTGCTCACGCTTGAAAAAAACCCAGAACACAGCGAAACCGTTAATTTACTGTTTCGTGACGTACACACCGTAAAGGGTGATCTTGGGATCATGGGCATTGCTCAGTATTTACCTCTACTCCAGTCAATCGAAGATCTGATGGACAACTTACGCAAAGGACAAAAAGTGTTCTCGCCAGCCCTCGGTGACGTTCTATTATTAAGTTTAGATTTGGCTTTCACCGAAGTTGAGCTGTTTCTAAATAAAGAAGATGAGTTTGATCAAATAAATTACAACAAACTCGCAGGTATGATCAGTAAGCTATCTCATTTGGATAATAAAGACGCTGAACAGCAAACACTGGCCATTGTTCAAATACTGGCGCCCGAAACAGCGCCCTCTGAAGATGAAGATATCCAGCAAAGTAAAGATTATTTCACCGATGAAGAAATCAACGAAGAAGTGGCGTTTTTTTTGCAAATTAGCCTATTAGTTGATCAAAGAAGTCCTTACGGTAAAGGAAAAACAGAGCGTCTTTTTGAACTGGCTATGACAATGAATCAATTGGCCGGTAATCCGATCAAAAGCAGCCAATTACAAGCCGCTTTATATTTACATGACCTAGGTATGGCTTTTATACCAAAAGGTATGATGAATAAGCCCAGCGCACTCACCCGACATGATTGGCAATGGGTAGAAAAACACGTCACAACTATTCATCAACTGATTAGCCCGTTTGAAATTTGGAACGAAGCTTCTGAGATCATTTTGCATCATCACGAGCGAATTGACGGTTCAGGCTATCCCGATGGACTGACCGAAAACCACATATCTGAAGGCGCAAAATTACTGGCCATAGTCGATTCGTTTGAAGCGATTACACAAACTCGCGCCTATCAAGATGCACAACAGCGACCCATGGTAAGGGCCATTATGGAGATCAATCAGCACTCTGGAACCTTATATTGCCCTAAGTGGGTTAAGCACTTTAATCAAGCGGTTAAACGTCTTCACATAAAAAAAGCTAAAAAATAGGGTTTTTTTACATTTTTTTGTTTTTTTACTTGCTAGTTTCTTATAGTTATTTGTATATTGGTGCCAGATAATACGCGAATCAAAATCACGTAGATAAAAATAACCTTTAACAACAATAAAAGTTAATACAACAAGGAATCAACATGGCAGCTAAAAAAGCACCTGCGAAAAAAACAGCAGCAAAAAAAGCACCAGTAAAGAAAGCAGCCGCTAAAAAAGCACCGGTAAAAGCAGCCGCTCCTGCTAAAAAACTGACTGCTGTTAAAGATCGTTTTAACAAAACTCAAATTCTTAATGAAATCGCTGAAAGTACTGAACTAAGCAAAAAACAAGTTCAAGCGGTTTTAGATAGCCTAAATGATGTAATTGAACGTCACGTTAAAAAACGTGCTGTTGGTGAATTCGTTCTACCTGGTCTACTTAAGATTCAAGCTGTTAAAAAACCAGCTAAAAAAGCTCGTAAAGGCATCAACCCTTTCACTGGTGAAGAGACAATGTTCAAAGCGAAGCCTGCTTCAATCGCTGTGAAAATTCGTCCTCTTAAAAAGCTTAAAGAAATGGCTGAGTAATTCAGAACATTTACTTTTAAAAACGGGCTTATGCCCGTTTTTTTATGTCTGCCTATTTTTCACCATAACCTAAGAATAAAAAATGAACAGCCAGCAAATTATTTTACGAATTATATGGGTCACAATGTGCCTTCCACTGCTTGTCATTTTTTTACCACTGGCAGTTTACGTCAAACGAACCACTATTCGTCTGCCTGAAGCCGAAGGTAAGCGCTCAAACCAATTAGACGATGAGAATGCTATACGCTTATTACATATTGGTGAATCCACCGTTGCGGGTGTTGGTGTTAAATCGATTGCGTCTGGTTTTACAGTCAAAATTGCCTCCACTATTTCGGCTCACACAAACACATCCGTAACTTGGTCTGCATTTGGTGAGAATGGCATTCGTTTACATGAATTAAATGCGCGACTGCCAGAAGAAATTGAAAAACTAGCGGCTAATTGCTCAAGATCTGCTCAAAATAAAGACTATGATCTAGCAATCGTGACTATGGGAGTCAATGACAGCACCAAGTTTACATCGGTCAAACAATGGCGCTCTGCACTTATTGATACCATCAAA
The DNA here is from genome assembly GCA_034112345.1 of Bermanella sp. GTDB lineage: Bacteria > Pseudomonadota > Gammaproteobacteria > Pseudomonadales > Oceanobacteraceae > Bermanella. Next base: position 32,148 of record JAWUVN010000021.1, read on the forward strand.
ATTTTAAAAGCCAATACAGATGGGCCCATTTATTTTACTCAGGTTCCACCACTTTGGCAGTTCCCTGCCCTGCCGTCTCCACTAAAGCAGCTTTTAGGTATACGATCACTGATACTCGATAACGAGTTAAAAGCATTTTGTAATCAAAATAATAACGTTTATTACGTAGGCTCAAAAATGAACGTTGAAAAAGAGATGATGGCCATTGATGGATACCACCCATCTGAATTAGGTTACCAGCAATGGGCCGAACAAATTACAGATCAAATAACACCTACATTAAACCTAAATTAGCTTAAATGTATTCACTGTAAATCAAGCACGCAATAAAAAAGCCATGATTCTCATCATGGCTTAATCATTAAATAATCGACGTTTATGTGTAATTAATACAATTCATCGCCACTTTTAGATTCTGAATCGACCACAAATCGGTCACTAAACAAACGTGTTAATTCTTCTACCATCTTGTCTAGCTCAGCTTTACCGTATGGTTTAGCCGTTACAGCACCCCAAATTGGCTTAGGCCAACATAAATCTTCTTTTTTACGTACAACATGGTGAATATGTAACTGTGGCACGACATTACCTAACGCCGCGATATTCATACTATCGGCTTCAAAGTAATCAGACAGTCGCTGGCTCACATATGCCGATTCATCCGACTGTATGTAACGCTCTTCTGTTGAAAGCTGGTACAACTCACTTGTACTACCACGACGAGGGACTAAAATCACCCACGGAAACTGTGAATCGTTCATTAATAATACGTCACATAATTTAAAGTGACCCAAATATACAGTGTCTTGTTGTAGCTGGGAGTCCAGTGTGTACATAATAACGCTCCTATGTTTTTGGTTATTTAACCAATAAGAGATCACAAGATGCAATGGTTAAATAGCATAGACCTAATAAAAAATGAATTATGGCAAAACGACTACCCTTTTTTAAGCAAAGGGTTCTTATCTGCACTAGAACAGAGCAAGAGTATCAACGGCCAATCTGGCTGGGATAGCCATTATCTAGTTACATCGAGCCAATCAACCTTGGGTCAGCCATCATCAAATGATAACAATCTAGATAATAGTATAGACAGCAATGCTTCAAGTTGCGGGTCAAACGATGAAATCGACATGATCATTCCTGCTTTCATCAAACACCATTCATACGGTGAATACGTATTTGATTGGGGTTGGGCCGAGGCCTACCAAAACCACGGCTTAGATTACTACCCAAAACTGGTTATTGCCGCCCCTTTTACACCCGCACAAGGCCCACGAATATTCGGCCCAAACACTTCTGAACTGACTCCCGATCAAGGCAAAACCATCAGCTTGGCAATTCAACAGCATTGTAAAGAGCACCACCTTAGCGGCGCCCATATTTTATTGTGTAACGATCAAGAGCGCGCGGCCCTACAAGGTAATAACTGGCATATCCGCAGCAGTGTGCAATTTCATTGGTACAATTATGGCTACAACAGCTTTGATCACTTTTTATCGACATTTAAATCAAGAAAACGAAAAGCGGTCAACAAAGAAAGAGCATTTCTTCGCTCTCAAAACATTACAATCCAAAGAATATTAGGCAAAGATATAACAGAAGAGCAATGGTTGTTTTTCAACCACTGCTATCAAACTACCTATGAAAAAAGAGGCATGCAAGGCTATATCAATTTAAACGGCTTTAAAAATATGCAACAAGAAATACCTGATAGTTTATTCCTTGTTATGGCCTATCAAGAAAATACGCCTGTAGCATGTGCATTATATTTTAAAGACAGTGAAAATTTATATGGTCGTTACTGGGGCTGTGATAAAGACATTCCCGGATTACACTTTGAAGTATGCTATTACCAAGGCATTGAATATTGTATCGAGAATTCAATTCCACATTTTGACCCAGGCACCCAGGGTGAACACAAAATAAGTCGAGGCTTTGAACCTGTATTTCGATATTCACTGCATCACCTACAACACGAAGGCTTCCACCATGCTGTGGGTGACTTTGTGAAACAAGAACGATATTCGTTAGAACACTACCAAAAAGAATGCTTTGAACGCTTACCGTTTAATGATGAGCACATGCCTCACTTGAAAGCGTGATATTTTTGAGGCGTGAACCAATCATCAACTCTGATATTTAAATCGTCAGAATGAAACACACCTAGCACCAATTTTGCTCTAAAGGCTTAGCGTTAATTAATTCTTTAAGATTGGATTCAATAACACGGTATCCCACGTTACCAATTAGTTTTTGACGACCGTCATTAAATACCCACGCTGGGCTTACTGAAATTTGATAATCCAAAGCACGCTTAAAATCCATGTGTAAATCAGCATACGCTTGGCCAGTTTCTAAATAGGCTTTTACTGGCTCAAGGTCTATATCAATCAGACTAACAATCGACTCACACACAGATACCTTAGAGATATCCTTAGCTTCTAGAAAGAATGCCGACCGTAAGGCGGATGCAATCCTTCTCGCTTGGTCGTAACCGTGAACAGCTTGCACCGCTTTAATAAACGTATGAGCAGTAATTGAAGTACTTGGCATCACCTTGGCCCAGGTATCTTTATGTAAATCAATTCCAAACTGTTCAGCTACCTCATTAACATGATCGGCATAACCCGAAAATCCACCTCGGTTTTCCCAACCTGCATTAATTTTTGGATGTACAGAAGCAAAATTCGGTAAAAAATGCATTTGTATATCCAGTTCATGACCTAACTGAGTATCAACCTCTTCTAAACGTTTTTCATTCACAAACGCCCAGACACACAGTACATCTGAAAAATAATCAACTTTAAGCATGTCGCTTCTCACACAGATTTATCTATATTTTAATAATAGCCATAATTACACAACCAACATTAGATATCACTAATATTAATCTGATTTAAATTAAACTGATCCTGATATCCAGAAGCCGTGCGCTCTGGATCTGCCGCTAAGGTAATTGCTGTAATCATTGCGATTCCATCTACCCCTGTTTGCTTAACAGTTTCAAATCGCTCTCCGTGAATACCACCAATAGCCACCATAGGAACATTAGGTAAATGAGCACGCCAATATTTAAGGCCTATAGGCCCCTCTGGCACCCAAGGCATATCCTTTGTTTGCGTTTCATAAACAGGCCCGAAGGCAATATAAGAGGGGTTAAGGGTTTTCGCCCTTGCTACTTCATAAAAGCAATGACTACTTAAACCAAGACGTAAACCTGCATGACTAATTGCGTTTAAGTCTGCATCATCAATATCCTCTTGCCCTAGGTGCACGCCGTAAGCATCACATTCAATGGCCAGCTGCCAATAGTCATTAATAAACAACTGGCATCCGTATTGTTTAGCCAACTTTACAGATTTAGTAATCTCACTCTTTAACGTATCACCTGTAAGATCTTTAATGCGTAATTGCACTACGGTAATACCCAAAGGTAAGAGCCGCTCAAGCCACTGTGCACGATCAACAATGGGGTATAAACCCAATGGTTGCTCACACCTAGGAAAACACAATGAAGTATCTACTGAAGTTTTAAAAACAAGCGGCAGCGTCACTGGCAATGAACCTTTGATATCTACGCTTTTTTGCTGATAAGCCTTAGGTGAAACCCATTTATCAAATCCAAGTGAACCCGTTTTTTCTGCAATTTTAAAAGGGGAACTCCAGCCTGTTTGCATTTGCATTTTAGCCATAATTACCGCATCGCCCTTACTTGCACTTAGCGCTAGGCTGGATGCAATCAATGACGCCATCGCACAGCCGGTTCCCCTGCTGTATTCATGTTTATAAACCTTATGGCTTAAATAAAACTGAATTTCTTGGTCAGAAAAATAATCTAAAGATGGCTGTTGAGTATGACCACCCTTTATCAATACTGATTTTACTCCCACACTTAAAAAATATTCCGCTATTGATTCAATAGACATTTCATTCGTTTCTTTTACTTCACCTTTTAAAAGAGCAATCGCCTCATGAGAGTTAGGCGTTAGAACGTCTACAAATGGTAATAATAATTGCAAGCCTTTTAAACGGTTATCAAATTGCTCAATATCACTACTACTGGCTGACAACACAGGGTCTAATACAATTTTTTTATGCTTAATAATAGAATGACTAATTAATATTTTTGCTTGGCCTGCATTCGCTAAAAGTCCAATCTTGATCACTGAACATGACGAGTGATTACTTAATGCATCAAGCTGACTGATAAATACATCATCAGACACGGCATTAAGAGAAGTGAATCCATTTTGAGATTGCGCCGTTGTGGCTGTAACACAACACAGCCCATGAACCCCCATTGATTCCAGCGCACGTAAATCTGCATGCACACCTGATAGCCCCATGGGGTCGGTAGCTGAAATAGTAATAACCGTAGGCTTGTTAATGACCGTCATTTTACTTTCGTTATTCATCATTAATTATTGTGCCAAAAAGGCGTTCCAATAATAGGTGTACTGGCACTGGCTTTATTCTGTTCTGACATACAACCAGCTAAATAAGCCTTACGCCCTGATTCAATGGCTAACTTAAATGCTTCCGCCATTAAAATACTATTTTGAGATTTTGCGACGGCTGTATTAAGCAGCACAGCATCAAACCCCATTTCCATGGCTTGAGCGGCGTGACTGGGTTTTCCGATTCCAGCATCCACTATCAATGGTATATTTGGAAATCGATCTCGTAATAAACCTAATGCATAAGGGTTCATCAACCCTTTTCCTGTACCTATGGGTGCACCCCAGGGCATTAATATTTTACAGCCAACACTTAATAACTTCTCACACAATACTAGGTCATCCGTACAATACGGAAACACATGAAACCCTTGACTGATCAATTCAGAAGCGGCCTCAACTAATTCAAATGGGTCAGGCTGCAAGGTATAGTCATCACCAATTACTTCTAATTTAATCCAATTAGTTTTGAATAACTCACGCGCCATTAAACTAGTAGTAATGGCTTCTTTTGCACTATGACAACCTGCAGTATTGGGCAACAAAAAACGATTAGAAGACTGAAAAGATTGAATGAAATCAAAAAAATTCTCGTTATCTTTCATTCCTCCAGCAGCCGATTGCCTCCTTAATGAAATAGTCACCACCTGCGATTCAGCCGAATCAATAGACAACTGCATGTCTAATGGCGAATCGTACATAGCGGTGCCAATAAAAAACCGGCTTTTAAGTTTGGCGCCACCTATGTCAAAAGTATCATCTAATAAATTGTCAATATCAGCTTTATCAATACAAGCTGTGTGATCATTTGTTTTTCCATGCATATTATCCCCCCACCACAGCGGCTAAAAGTTCTATTTCATCACCTTCTTTTAAGACGTATTCAGCATAACTTGTTTTATGAATAAATGTTAAATTGACCGCAGTAACTGAAGCATCAAGATTGAATCCATTCTTTGCCGCTTGTTCAAGCAATAAAATTGATAAAAGATAACCATCATTGACTTGAAGTGGCTCACCATTAAAAATCACTTTCATAGCAAGCCTCTTTAGTTACATTTATTTCTTCATTTAATAAGTCATTATTTTTATTCGAATCTGTTAACGCTAAAAATTCGGATAAAGCGCTATCTATCACCGCAGGTGCAATTAAATACCCATGACGATAAAAACCATTAATGACAGTTAATCCAAATTTGGTTTCTACAAAAGGTTGGTGATCAAGCCTAGTAGGCCTAAGTCCGGTTCTCATATCCAGTATACGGGCCTCGGCAAAGCCCGAGTGCAAACTGAACGCTGCCGACAGCAATTCTAAAGTTGAGCGAACGCTAATGGGGCCACTGTCACCGCTTTCTATTTCAGTTGCACCAATTATATAATTGTTATTTTCTCGCGGTGCAACATACAAGCGATACCTAGGATGCATCAACCTAACCATGTGATTAAAGTTGACTTGTGGCGCATGAACCAAAATTCGCTCGCCCCTTACACCATGTAATCCATCAATGCTTTTATGAGCAGCTAGCCCTCTGCAGTCAAATATCCAATCATACGGTCGACGACAGCCATTACTTAAGGATAAAGATTGACTAGAAATAACATCAACCTTTTGATTTTCCCACTTTCCTTTTGTTTTAATCACTCTATGCATCGCCGCCAATAATTGATGGCTGTCTAATTGCGCTTCATTTTTTAGCAGTACCGCCTCTGAAAAATTTATCAGTTCTGGCTCATATGTATCTACGGGTACAGTCTGACAAGATTCATTAAAATCATCACCCAGCTTAGACTTTACACTAGAAATAAATTGATTAAGACTCCCTTCATCTTGAGCATGATGTACAACTAAGGTGCCGTTATTCTTAAAGAATACGCTTTCTCCATAGCTTTCGCGTAACTGCTTTATAATTTCAGGCCATAAACCTAAACTTTTAACGCCTAATTGATAAACACCATTATCCGCAGTTTCTAACTCCGACATAGGTGCCAACATACCCGCTGCAGTATATGAACAAGACTTTTTATCCTGATCTGGTTCATACACCGTAACCGAATAACCAAGTCTAATAAGCTGATATGCG